>JAQGMD010000339.1 GCA_028292565.1 Burkholderia sp.
GAGACAACTTCATCAAGCTAATTAAGGAAGTTGGGATCACATGGAAAACAAGATGTCGCCTGCTGTAAAACAGAATGACGAACGCGAGAGCGCAGAGGTTGTCGCCGTTGCGCGCCGCCGGAAGTTCGCGGCCAGTTACAAGCGTCGAATCGTGCGCGAAGCCGATGCATGCAGCAATCCCGGCGCAATTGGCGCGCTGTTGCGTCGCGAGGGATTGTACAGCTCTCATTTGAGCAAATGGCGGCAGGAGATCGAGTCGATCGAGGTGGCGGCGCTGCAGAGCAAACCACGTGGCCCCAAACCCGATGCCGTCAAGTCGGCCGACCGGCGCGTGCTTGGCCTGGAGCAGGAGAACGCCAAGCTGCGCAAGCAGCTTGGTCGGGCCGAGCAGATCATCGACGTTCAAAAAAAACTTTGCGAACTGCTGGGCTTGCCCACGGCGGGGGATGCGCTGTGATGACGGCTGCCAGCGGCTTGGTCCTGACATTGGGCGCCGCCGCTGCGTGCAAAGGCATGGGGGTGTCGCGCGCGACCTACTATCGCGCCAGGTCATCGCGCGTGCCGCTGCATACGGTGCGGCAGCCGCGGCGCTCCCCGCTCGCCCTCGGCACTGCGGAACGCCAGCATGTGCTCGATACCCTGCATGCGCCCGAGTACGTCGACAGCGCCCCTCACACGGTGTACGCGCGACTTCTCGACGACGGCATCTACCTGGCATCGGTCTCGACCTTCTACCGCTTGCTGCGCAAGGCCGGCGGCACGCGGTCACGGCGCGACGAACTGGTTCATCCTGCCTACACGCGCCCGGAACTGCTGGCGACAAAACCATGCGAAGTCTGGTCATGGGACATCACAAAAATCAAGGGACCGGCCAAGTCGGCGCATTTCCACCTGTACGTCATTCTCGACATCTTCAGCCGCTGCGTTGTGGGCTGGATGATTGCCGGTTGGGAGTCGGCGGAACTGGCCGAGGCCCTCATTGCCGATGCCTGCGACAAACACAGTATCGCCAAGGGCCAGCTGACGCTGCACGCCGATCGTGGCGCCTCCATGCGCTCCAAGCCGGTCGCCGATTTGCTGGCCGACCTTGGTGTCATCAAGAGCCACAGCCGGCCCTATGTGTCCGATGACAATCCCTTCTCCGAATCGCAGTTCAAGACCATGAAATACCGGCCCAACTTTCCAGCCCGGTTCCAGTCGATCGAAGAAGCACGTTCTTTTTGCCAGACGTTCTTTGCCTGGTACAACTACGAACATCGTCACTCCGGCATCGGCTACATGACGCCGGCGGACATGCATGCCGGTGTTGCCAATGCCATCTACGATCAGCGCGCGGTCGTTCTGCAAAACGCTTTTGCTCGGCATCCCAATCGATTCAAACATCGCCGCCCACATCCGCCGGCATTGCCCACCGTGGTCGGCATCAACATGCCAAAGCCGGTTCCGGGAGACAACGAGAAGACAGAGAATTAGACACTAAATTATTCAAATTCATTGTCTCAAAGTGATTGACACCCTCCGATCCTTCAAGAACACGTCGCCTCACTCCCCTCCGTTCCTACGCAAGTTTCGAGCATAACTCTGGATGCCGGGGTATAGTGTTGTGGTGATGATTGTTATCAGTAACGTGAAATTTGGATACCAATGGCTTCGGTAAGCTTTACAAAAGTTCTGCAAGTGCTTGATCTAATACAGGAGAGTAGCAGGGGCCTTAGCTTTGAGGAAATCAGCGCAGCGATAGACGCGCCACGCTCGACGCTATATCGATATTTGAAGGCGTTGACAGACGAGAGCTTTCTCGTATCACTGCCCAATACGGGTTTTATTCTGGGCCCACGAATAGCCGAGCTTGACTATAAGATGAGAAAGCATGACCCGCTAATCATCGTAAGCCGTCCCGTGATGGCTGAACTGGCTCAAGCGGAACGGGCAGCAGCCTTGCTTTGCCGGCTTTATCGGTCCAAGGTGCTGTGCGTTCACAAGGAGGCGCATCCGGATGCGTCATATAGCAGGTATGAGCGTGGACTTGCTTATCCACTCCTTCGTGGCGCTGCCTCTCGGGTGATCATGGCCCATATAGAGCCTCGAAGTTTCCGCAAACTCTATGAAGGTAATCCGGAAGGATTCAAAAGTGCGGATTTAGGCAATACCTTTGAGGATGTGAAGCGCAAGCTGCGTGGAATCAGGCAGGCCGGTTGGGAGTCTGTCCCGGGGCAAGTGACGGAAGAAGCCACCGGGATAGCGGCACCTATATTTGATAGTCGTGGCCACATACTTGGCAGCCTCAGCTTGACGATGAAGGGCGCGAACCTTCCCCCGCAAGAGATTAACCGGATCGCAAGCAGAGTTTCTTCGGCTACTGCCTTTATAACGGAGGCTATCGGAGGTTACAAGGCGAGTTCGCGACCTACCAGGCAAGCATAACTGTCAGGCGAACCTTTGATACCTTTAGGTTAATGACGGCGACCGTCGAAGTCCCCCACGTGAGGCCGCCATTTCATTTGTTTTTATAGAACTCGCCCATCCCGGTTTTGTAGCGGATGAAGGTCGCCGACCCTGGCCCGCCGGACTACTCTAGGCAAGCGGAAGCGGGTAGCCGGGTGGTACGTCAGGCAGCGTGACCCACTGCCACTGGGTGAATTCGTCCCAGTTCGCCGGGCCGCCGACCCGGCTGCCGTTGCCCGAGATACCGCGCCCCCCGAACGGGACGTGCGCGTCGCTCACCACCGTCTGGTGGTTGATATGCAGCAGGCCCGTGCGAAGCCGGTTCCCGATGGCCATGGCGCGGCCCAGCGAGCGCGAGATAATCGCTGCCGAAAGGCCATAGTCGGTGCAGTTGGCGAGTTCGACCGCCTCGTCGTCCGTCGAGTAGGTGGTGATTGCGGCCACCGGACCGAAGACCTCCTCATCGAACACTGGCATGCCGGGTTTCACCCTGCCCGTCCCAGCACCTGTTCGGAAATTGGCATCATCACCACGTCGACGACCGCGCTGCTGCCGCCGCGCACCACTTGCAGCGCATCGCGCAGCGTGTCGCGAAGCTCTGCGCGATTCGACACACGGAACCCGACCGCGCCGCTGGCTGCTGTCGCGATGTCGGCAAAGCGCGCGCCCGCGCCCACAGTGATCCAGTAACGGTCGCGCCGCTTCGCCGTACCCTCCGGGTGCACCAGCAAAGTCGACTGTTTGGGCGCGTTCCATCCCCCGTTGTTAAAGACAATGGTAAGCTGCGGCGCCCCGTATGTCTGCGCCACCCAGAAGGCGCTACTCGGGACACCGAACAGGTAGCTGCCGTCGCCAGTAAGAGTGATCACCTCGGCCTGCGGGTCGGCTAGCTTCGCGCCGATCGCCGCATTGATACCCCAGCCGAGGCCACTGCCGCCGTTGGCGAAGTAGCTTCCCGGTCGGCTCATGCGCAAGGTCGACAGCAGCCGCTCGGTCGCGGTGGGCTCTTCAAACACGATGACGGTACGTTCGTTGACGAGCTCGCGGACAGCGTCGCTGAGCACTTGCACGTCGATGGCGTCAGCAGGTGCGCCGCGTAGCGGCGGCAGCGCGACCCGCCGCTGCGCATCGGCGATCCATTCGCAACGCGCTTCGCGTCCCGGCACTGCCGCGTCCGCCGCGAGCGTCAGCCATTGGTCCAGCACGAGCGCGCTGTCGGCGTTATACGTCCGATCTGCCGGGAACTCCCATAACCCGAAATCAGCTTTCAGCGGGTCGGCGTCGATATGGAACACCTTGGCCCCGTCCGCCGGCTGCGTCTTGGAGATGATCCACGGCACGTCGACGTCCAGCATCAGGATCAGGTCGGCCTCGTTGACGAGGGTATTGCGGCGGTAGCCCAGGTGATGGGGGTGGTCGCCCGGAAAATTGACGTATTGCGGGCTCACCTCGCAGACACCGAACCCGAGCTGCTCCGATAGCTTCGCAAGCCGCGCCACCGACTCGGGGTCGCGTCCGAGGTACGTGGTGATCACGAGAGGCCGGCGCGACAGGAGCATCGCCTGGTGCAGCTCGGTGAGCGCATCGGGCATCAGCCCCGCAGTGCCAGCGAGGGTGCAGCCTCGCTCGGCCTCGGGTGAGGCAGGCACCGGCTGGTCCCAGATCTCTCTCGCGCCGGTGATATAGACCGGTCCCTGCGGGGACGTCGCCGCGATCTGCATGCCGCGGGTAAGCACGGCGTTGACCATTTCGGGAGCACGCAGTTCGTACGACCACTTCATGTAAGGGTCGACGATGTCATGCTGGCGCCGGGTGTCCTGAATGTAGTGAATGAACTCAGTGCGGGCACCCACGCGTTCGCCGCTCGTGGACACCGGTGACAGGCCTGCGACGATGATCGCCGGCACCCGGCCGCGCGCGGCGTTGTGGACGCTGCAGCCCAGGTTCTGAGTGCCGACGTCTACGTGGACCAGCACCATCTGCGGCCTACGCGTGATCATCGCGTAACCGTGGGCAGCGCTAAGTGCGGTCATCTCATGTGGGCAGATGATGACCTCGGGCATTTCGCCGCCTTCCTCGTCGATGTGGGCAAAGGCTTCGATGAAGGCCGGATGGTCGCTGCCGAGATTCGTAAAGAGGTACTTCACGCCTAGACGGCTGGCCGTCTGCAGCAGTTGTCTCGCCGACGTCGCCGGCGTGCTCTTGTTCATGTGATCTTCTCTGATAAGTGCCCAAGCGACGGCCCGGCCGGGTCGCCGTGCTGTCGCTTGAAAGGAAGGGGTTGGGAACGGGGTCGGCGCTGGTTGCCGCGGATGGTCCCCGCTGTGGCTCGAGACGTCAGTCGATACGGACGCCGGCCTTCTTGACGATGGGCGGCCACTCGACGGCTTCACGGGCGATCAGGCGGCCAAAGTCCTGCGGCTTTCCGCGCAGAATCTCGATGCTTTGCGCCTTGTAGCGGTCCACGATCTCAGGATCCTTCAGGACCTCGGCGATTTCGGCATTGAGCTTGTCGATAATCGCGGCAGGCGTCCCCGCGGGCGCCAAGAAGCCGTACCAGAATTCGATGTTGATCTGCGGGTAACCCTGCTCCTTGAAAGTGGCCGCGTCGGACACGAAGTCAACACGTTTATCTCCGGTGACGGCGATGGCACGGGCTTTACCTCCTTGCACCGCCGGGATTGGGTTGGGCATGCTATCGCAGATCATGTCGATCTCACCGGTTTGCAATGCCAGCCAGTTCGGCGGGCTGCCCTTGAACGGTATGTGCTGCAGGTCGATGCCCGCCGCGCTCTTGAGCATCTCGACGCAAAGGTGGTGCAGACTGCCGTTGCCGGATGACCCGAAAGTGACCATCCCTGGCCGCTGCTTGGCGTATTGGACAAGTTCCTTGAGGTTGTTCACCGGCAGGTCCGATCGCACCGATAGGATGAACGCGCCTCGCAGCATCTGGATCACCGGTGCGAACGACTTGACTGCATCATAGCGCAGGTTGTTGTACAGCGCGGGACCCACAGTCAGGCCGCTGGCAGTCCCGAACAGTAGCGTGTAGCCGTTCGGTTCCGCCCGAGCAACCGCTGCTGTGGCGATTGTGCTTGCCGCGCCTGGACGGTTCTCCACCAGAACTGGCTGCCGAACCCGAGCGCTGAGCTTTTGGACGACGAGCCGCGCAGCTACGTCGGGTGCGCTGCCAGCCGGAAAGCCGACCACCACGGTGATAGGCTTTTCGGGATACGCGGCCAACGCCGCCAAAGGAAATAAAGAAATAAAAAATAAATAAACCCGGCGTTTGATGAGGGATGACCCTCCTAACGGGTTCCGGCAAAAAGGCAGCGCAAAGTCGACAAGCTGTAGAAATAGGCAACGCTTCATGGTATCTCCTCCTTGTTATTAAATATGGCGATCAATCAATACATGTGTGGCATCAATTTCGATAAATCGGTTAATGCGCAAGGCATGTTTAATGAAACCTGGCCAACGCGCATCTTGTATTTATTCAGACGATAAAAGTTAGGTTGTAAAGTGGCTGGTCTCGGTCAATCAGACTCACTTTTTTCTGTTTAATGCGCCACTTTGGTTCGCTAGTGGCCTCATGGACGAACAGATATTCGACGCGGCCAGCAAGTATTCTCTGCTGACCTATTCCTAGTTGAGACGCATCGCCGGGTCGCAACTCCACAACCATCAAGTTACACCGTACTTGCGCGGTGCCCGAATCGACATTCGTTACCGCTACGTTTGTGACGTTGTGCAAAGTGCGTGAAAGTGGGTCTTGAGCATGAGCACGGGTCTCTGTGATGCGAAAGACGCGCTCTGCAAGCCGCGTACGGTCGTCATAAATAAGGGAAGGCTCTACATTCGGATCGCCATCAATGGTGGGCAACCAGTAGAGGCAGTCGTCAGTAAACAAGGCGAGCCACTGATCAAACTCGCCATCGTCAACTAACCGCGCCTCCTCGATTAACAGCCTTTCTGCTTCGTCTCGTGTCATCGTTATGTTCTCAGCTTTGTTATGCTCAGTTATCATGATTGCGCTCCGCTCCTGGTCATAAGGCGTTTCCATTCACGGTAGGCCGCGCGCTGCGGCGTTTCATCTGTAGTATGTCCACCGATATGCATCCCGTCCTTAACAGTTTCGCGGTGCATCCCACGATTCATCAGCACCCAGTTCACTCCCTTAGCCTTCATGCCGGTCTGGCTAGTGACGAATACTTCCATATCGTCAGGTGCACCGAAGCCGGCAGGGCCGAAGAATCGCTCGTGAACCCGCAAACGTTCGGTGTTGAGCTTGTCGCCTGCACCTTCCAGCCGCGTTGGCTGCATCACCACCACTGTCTCATTGACCGAAATGGGTTTAACCACACGGATATGTGATTCAAACAAAAACAGGTTCGGATAAATCAGAAGATTACGTTGACCAAGAACCTCGTCTTTTCGCTCCGGGCCGTAAGCCTCTTCGAGCTGTGCATGGTAGTCAGCAAGACTCGGGTCATGGTAGTCAAATTGGCCTGCCATGCCACCCTGGGGGCGATCAATAAAGCCGTCGCCATGGCTTAGGCCTACCACAGAGCCGGTGTTACGAAGGGCCTTAACCTCGCGAACGGTTTTTTGCCCAGCATGTTCTACTACCGCCAAAAAAGATTCATGCACATAGTTGCCGTGATAACCGTCAGTTCCATTTTCCATTTGGAATTTCCAGTTTGCCGGATAAGAAAACTGGTGGGCGCCGCGCGACAGCGCAATCTTGCTGATGGGCGAGCGCTCTATCCATAAGTCGATATAGGGCCGGACATCTTTTAGTCGTTCTGCCAGCGATTCGCCTCCCGCTACAAGGCGCGCGAAAATCAAACCGCGGTATGAATCCACCTCGGCCTGCGCTAGTCCCAAGCTGCCATGGTCCATGTCCTTATATCCACTTGCTTGAGCGACCGATACCAAACCACCATCGCTGCCGTAAGTCCAGTTGTGATAAGGGCAGCGGAAGTATTCCGTGTTTCCCTTTGTGTTACGGCAAACAACCGAGCCGCGATGGCGGCAGCGGTTTAACATGACGTGTATTTTACCGTCGGCTGCTCTACTAACGATTGCCGGTTGCGTTCCAATGGTGGTGGTCACGTAATCGCCTGCATTAGGCAATTGCGATTCATGGGCTACGTAGATCCAATTCTTTTCATAAATACGCTCCATCTCCAGTCGAAAGACTTCTGGATCCGTATAAACGTCCGTATGTACCCGGAAGTCATCGTCTTGGTCGATAATCAGATTTTCAATTGAGTCCACAGGCTAATTTCCTTTAAAAAAGCAAAAACAATGCAAGAAGCGAAATCCAACAAATCAGGGCCACTCACCCGCTTCGATTCCTAGGCTTGACAAGAGAAATCAGATCCGTCAGCTCGCGCCAGGCACTTTGTTGCAACTCGAAGCTCTTGGACACGCTGACGCCGGTTCGTTTGGATGAATAAAAACCTTCCCATTCATAATTCGTACAGGATAGGTGCGCAGGGGAATCGTGCAAGGTGGAGCAACCGCTTCCCCAGTCCGGATATTGAATGCGCCATTATGGATCTCGCATTCGACAATATCGCCTTCAATGAAGCCTTCAGATAATGAGCCTGGACCATGGGTGCAAAGATCATTGGTGACATAGAACTCGTCATCAATGTTGAATACCGCGAGCGTCAAATCGTCTCTCTTGACCTTTAGTGCGCAGCCTGGCGCCACTTGAGAACTTTCGCATAGTTCGATTAAATCCAAAACCTGGACATCGTTTGACTCAATCACAGTGATGTTTCCCTCTAAATAATCTAAAGCTCGTTAAAGTTAAGTTATGACGTGAGTTGGGATAATATTTTTTGTAAGGGGACGTTAGCATCTGCCAGCATCTCTTCTTGTAGCGGGGAACCAAGCTCGATCAGCCTGCGGGCCACACGCACATCACGCCCACTGTTTGCAGCAATGACGGCAGCAAGCCGTCTCTCCTCGGAAAGAAAGAAAATGACGAACCTGTCATTCTCAAAGCTACCGCGCACTACAACACGATGTTTCGGATGCGCAATGCCGAGTAACTGGATATTTACCCCATATTGATCAGACCAGAACCAAGGTAGCTCTTGGTACGGCTTTCCTTTTCCTAGCAGGGATCGTGCAGCAGCGATAGCTTGGTTCTGTGCGTTCAACCAAGACTCCCGTCGTACTCCGTTCAACACTGCGACGTCGCCGGCGGCATAGATATTCGAATCAGAAGTGCGACAGAATTCGTCAACGACAATACCGCCATTGATGTGCAATCCTGCATCTGCAGCGAGCTCATCGTTGGGAACGATGCCCACACCTACTACCAGCGCACCCTCAGCTTCTTTGGCCGGATGGCCCAAGCGTACTTCCACGCCGTTGCGCCTGTGCAGATCGTGAAGATACTGAGCCAGTACCTCGGGTGCGGCGCGGGAGCAAAGGCGGCTTGCACTTTCTACCAGGGTTACTGAACAGCCGAACTCCCGTGCCGCAGCGGCCACTTCCAGCCCAATCCAGCCTCCACCCACCACTTGCACTGGTCCGCCATTTTTAAGCTTGTCGTGTAACGCAAGCGCGTCATTTATGGTTCGTAGGTAATGTGCCCCGGGTAGATCAATCTGACGCACTCGTGCGCCAGTTGCGATTACCAGCTTGTCATACCCCAGCACCTCACCGGACTCTAAGAAGATCTTCGAGCCAGCACGATCTATCCGGACGACCCGATTTCCATAACGTGCTGTAATGGGCAATTCCTCGGCCCACAAATATGTGCTTTCCAGGCCCACCTTGCCTAGCAAAAGATCCTTTGACAGAGGAGGGCGCTCATAAGGGGGATAAGGTTCGTCCCCCAACAGAACGACCTCGCCGTCAAACCCCTCATCAATCAAGGTTTTGGCAACCCAGCCGCCGGCCTGTCCAGCCCCCACAATGACAATTCGCAATTTAAATACCTACTTTCTGTTTGAGCGAAGCGTCCGCTTTTACTCAAAGGAAATGTAAAATACGCAACATATGTACATAAATCCTATTATATAAGATTCTTGCTAAATGTCAGCGGGGAACTAAGTATCGATCATTGAGAGGAGGATGGACGTTAAGTCGTCGGCCCATTGTGGTCGATGCCGAAAGTTATTTACTCGAATGCATGCGATATATAGAGCTCAACCCACTGCGGGCAGGAATGGTCCCTCATGCCCGCAATTATGCATGGTGAGTTATCGGGCTAATCGGTGGCTGGCCTCGACGAGGGTTGTTGCGCAATCGTGACGAGGTGTACCAGGCAGCAAGGGCCGCACATCCGGAACGCTGGAGCGGCGACACGCGCAACTGGAGGCCAGTTGCCATCGTCCATCTCAATCCGGATAAGACGAGCAGCAACGCCGATGAAGTAGAGGAAAACGAGCTGCTCAAATCGACCGGTGCGTAATGCGGCATTTGCGATTTCCCACCGTGCCGCCTTTCCCGATTCGTACGACGGTTCATAAAAGGAGCTGACCGGCAGGACGCAAAACTGCCCGCGCTTGTAGGCGTTGCGGAAGCTCGGCTTGCTCGCTACCGTCTCGGTGCGCGCGTTATACGTCTGGCGTGCAAGCTTGATGTCGGCCCAGTGGGGAACCATACC
>JAQGMD010000336.1 GCA_028292565.1 Burkholderia sp.
GCTGTTAAGAAGCTGGATATTTTGTCTTGCGGCGCTATTGCTGTCCTTCGGTGTTTTTGCCCGGGGCTCGGTGCTGCTGGAGCAAGTGTCTGTCGAAAACCTGCCTGCACAGGCGAGGCAGACACTGGTGCTGATCAAGCAGGGAGGCCCATTTCCTTATGCCAGGGACGGCGCGGTTTTCGGCAACTACGAAGGTATCCTGCCGCATCGTAAGCGCGGGTACTACCGCGAATACACCGTGAAAACCCCAGGGGTGCGCAGTCGCGGAGCGCGGCGCATCGTCTCCGGAGGAAATCCTTCATGGTCCGGTGAGTACTATTACACCGAGGATCATTACGCGACTTTCAAACGCATTAAAGAGTAATGCCATGCGAATCGAGTCACTACCGAGCGAAACCGACAAGGCACTTCTACGAGCCGAGGAGGACATGAGTTTGCTTAAAACCGTGCCGCCCAATCTTGTGCAGTCCATCCGCGCGTTCCGCGTGACCGATTTGCAGGAGGAGGCTTACCGCCTTGGTCATCACTTCCTCTACGCGTATTGTGCGGAAGCCGAGACGAAGCAGCAGGTCCTCGGGTCCATTGCAGAGTCGTTTCATTTCCCCAGGCATTTGGGCAAGGCTTTCGACGGGCTGGGCGAATGCCTGACTCGCCTCGCGCACAAATCCGGTTCACAACCGGGCTTCCTGGTCGTCCTCGAGCAATTGCCGAATACACCAAAATTCGACAAGGAAGCGCGCGAGACATTGCTCGACGTATTCCGCGATGCGGCGGATTTCTGGGGTGAAAAGAAAATAGCGTTCCGGGTGTTTTATTCGTTTCAATAACCGATAAAACGATAGGAACGGAAAGGGCCGACCTTCGGGTCGGTTTTTTATTGGTAAATAATGCAAGGAGGGGACGGGCCGTGAGTACCCGTGTCCGCCTCTATGTTCATCAGGGCTCTGGGGTAAAATGCGCGCGATGAAAAATATCGTTATCCTCATTTCCGGACGCGGCAGCAATATGCAGGCGATAGTCCAGACCGCGGCTGCCGAGAAATGGCCGGCCCGGATTGCGGCCGTCATCAGCAATCGAGCCGACGCAGCGGGTTTGGCCTTTGCCTCGGAACATGGCATTCCGACGGCGGTGGTATTGAATAAGGCTTATCCGTCGCGGGAAGAGTTTGATGCTGCGTTGCAAATCCTGATCGATCAATATTCGCCCGATCTTGTGGTGTTGGCCGGGTTCATGCGGATACTCACGACGCCGTTCGTTGAACATTACGCCGGCCGGATGCTCAATATACATCCTTCCCTGTTGCCAAGTTTCGCCGGCCTGGGCACACACCGCCAGGCACTGATGGCCGGTGTGAAGGTCCATGGCGCTACGGTACATTTCGTCACCCCCACCCTCGACCACGGTCCGATTGTTGCGCAAGCTGCGGTGCCGGTACTGCCGGAAGACACGGAGGCCACGCTGTCGAAGCGTGTCCTGGAACAGGAGCATGTCATTTATCCCAAGGCCGTACGCTGGTTCGTTGAGGACAGGCTGGCGCTGGATGACGGCCTGGTACGCATCAATACGAGCACGCAATAACGCTTCCCATTTACGCTTTGAAAGAATCCCATGAGATTGCATCCTGCAGTCGTTACCCATACTGAAGAAGTCCTGCGCGAAGTCTTGCGCTTTACCGGCCCGGCCGACGTCACACTGTCGCGTTATTTTCGTGACCATCCGAAACTCGGTTCGCGCGAACGCAATGCGGTAGCGGAAGGGGCCTATGCGGTCCTGCGTAACAAAATGGTGTACGCCAGTTTTTCCGAGTCGGGCCACGGTCCGGCGATGCGCCGCCTGGCCTTGCTCGGCCTGGCGGACGCCAACGGCGTGGAAAGCCTCGGCGGATTATCGGAAGAGGAAGTGACATGGCTGAACCGCATTGCGCAGATTGATCGCCAGTCGTTGCCGGCGGCACTGCGTTCAAATCTGCCGCAATGGCTCTACGACAAGCTGGTTGCTCGCCACGGCGAGGAAGGAACCCTGCGCCTGGCCGATGCATTGAACCAGTCGGCGCCGCTCGACCTGCGAGTGAATGCGCTGAAGGCAAAGCGGGACGATGTAATTGCCGAACTGGCAACCGCGCCGATCGCCTGCGAGCCAACACCGTATTCGCCGCTCGGTATACGTGTGATGAAGAAACCGGCGCTGCAGAATCTTCCGCTTTTCCAGAGCGGGGCGATCGAAGTGCAGGACGAGGGCAGCCAGCTGCTGACGGAGATCGTCGCAGCGAAACGCGGCGAGATGGTGGTGGATTTCTGCGCCGGCGCTGGTGGTAAAACCCTGGGGCTCGGCGCGTCGATGCGCAACACGGGACGCCTGTATGCATTCGATGTGTCGGAGAAGCGCCTGAATAAATTGAAGCCACGCCTGGCGCGCAGTGGATTGTCGAACGTCCACCCGGTGGTCATCGCGCATGAGAACGACGCCAAGGTCAAGCGGCTGGCGGGCAAGATCGACCGGGTGCTGGTTGATGCGCCATGTAGCGGGCTGGGCACACTGCGACGCAATCCCGACATGAAATGGCGGCAGACGCTGGAATCAGTGGCCGAACTGGCCGCAAAACAGACGTCAATTCTCGCGAGCGCGGCGCGGCTGGTAAAAGCCGGCGGACGCTTGGTCTACGCGACCTGCAGCCTGCTGGAGGAAGAGAACGAAGCGATCGTCACCGGATTCCTGGCTTCCCATGCCGACTTCAATCTGGTGCCCATGAAGGATGTCCTGAGTGAGCAGAAGATTGCGCTCGAAATGCAGGACTATCTGAAGCTGGATCCAAGCCTGCATCAGACCGACGGCTTTTTTGCCGCGGTCCTTGAACGGAAAAAATGACGCGCCTGGCGCCTGTTTCGGGGGAGGGCAGGCGCCCAGATTCATCGAGTGAAATCTGGGTCGGATTTATAGCCATTCCCGAGAACGGAAAAGGGAATGCATTGTCTGAGGTAAACGGGGTGATCTGGAAGATGTTGTAAAAGAAGAAACCGAAGGCATTTTCCGGAGCGCGACATTCGTCTGATTCGTGTGCATGAGAACGCCCAAAACAGCATTTCTGAAGCGTTGCATTCGTCCAACGCCCTATAATCACGTACAATCTGGAGCAAAATTCAGACAAGCGATCCCCCATGTGAAGGGGAGGCGCGGTTAACCCTGGAGCATGAATGATCGAAAATTCCGTGTTTGATACAGTATTGCAGTTCCTGGCAAACGGCTTTTCCAATGCCAGCGGATGGGAAGTCCTGGTATATACCCTGGTGGTGACGCACATCACGATCGCCGCTGTGACAATTTACCTGCATCGCTGCCAGGCGCATCGTGCGCTGGATGTACATCCCGTAGTAAGCCACTTTTTCCGCTTCTGGCTGTGGATGACCACCGGCATGGTCACCAAGGAGTGGGCCGCGATCCATCGTAAACACCACGCCAAGTGCGAGACGCAAGACGATCCACACAGCCCGCAGACGCGTGGCATCAAGAAAGTATTGCTTGAAGGCGCCGAGCTGTATCGCGCTGAATCGAAGAACCTTGAGACGATGGAAAAATACGGTCACGGCACGCCTGATGACTGGATCGAGCACAATCTTTACAGCAAATACAGCTGGCAGGGCGTAGCCCTGATGTTGATCGTCAACCTGATGTTGTTCGGCGTCATTGGTCTGACGGTTTGGGCGGTGCAGATGTTGTGGATCCCGATTACCGCCGCCGGCATCATCAACGGCATCGGTCACTATTGGGGTTATCGCAATTACGATTGTGCCGATGCAGCGACCAACGTTTTCCCGATCGGCATCCTGATCGGCGGCGAAGAGCTGCACAACAACCACCCCACGTTCGGTACTTCCGCCAAGCTGTCGTCGAAGTGGTATGAGTTCGA
>JAQGMD010000342.1 GCA_028292565.1 Burkholderia sp.
CTAGTTCAGCTTATCAGGAGGGAAAGAAAAAACGAATCGCGATTGATGCAGATCGCAGGGTAACGAGAAAAGCGCTATTTGTCGCTCTCCGAAGGCTGCACCATATTCGGCGCAAAGTACTCATGACTGGTCCGCAGCATCTCTTCCGCGCTTTGGTCGAGCACAATTTTCCGGCCGGTGCTCATGGTCGGATCCGTATTCGCCAGCTGCCGGCACACAGCCAAAGCCTCCGACAATGATGCAAACATGTTGTCGCGTCCCACCAAGGCGATGATGCCGGCTTTTTCCAGTTTGGCCCGCACCCGGGCGTTGGCGCCCGTCAGCATTACACGCACACCGCGTTTGTGCAGGTCTTGAATCACTTCTTCCAGGGTCTGCAGGCCGGTGATGTCGATAAATGGTACCCAGCGCAAACGAATGACCAGCACCCGCGGATCGGTATGCGTGGTGGCGAGAGCGCGTTCGAAATTCTCGACTGCGCCGAAGAACAACGGTCCCTCGACTGCAAACACCAGCACGCCACGGGGAAGGGCGGTGAAACCTTGATGTGCGAACTCCCGGTGCAGTTCATGGTCGGAAAGCTGTTGCACGTCCACACTGGATGCCATGCGGCGCATGAAATGCAGCGTGGCGAGTACGACGCCAATATTGACCGCCACGACGAGGTCGGCGAACACCGTCAAGGCGAAGGTGACCAGCAGGATCACCACGTCGGCGCGCGGCGCCCGCCTGACCATCTTCACCACATGCCTGAATTCACTCATGTTCCAAGCCACCACGAACAGGATGGCGGCGAGCGCGGCCAGCGGAACATGCGTGGCTAGCGGAGCCAGGAATAGCACGATCAGCACCAGCGTCGCTGCATGAATAATGCCGGCAAGTGGGCTGGTGCCGCCATTGCGGATATTGGTTGCCGTGCGCGCGATTGCGCCGGTCGCGGCAAAGCCGCCGAACAACGGCGCGGCGATGTTGGCCAGGCCCTGGCCCACCAGTTCCTGGTTGGAATCGTGGCGGGTGCCTGCCATGCCGTCGGCGACCACGGCCGAGAGCAGCGATTCGATGGCGCCGAGCATGGCAATCGCGAATGCCGGTCCGATCAGCTCGATGATACGGGCCGCTGTGATCTCGGGCCAGCGAAACGAGGGGAGTCCTTGCGGAATACCGCCGAATGCGCTGCCTATGGTTGCTACTCCATCGAAATAAAACGCAGCTTGCAGGACAGTCGCAACGAGCAGCGCTACCAGTGGACCTGGTACGCGCTTCAATGTCGGAATTCGCGGCGTGGCAATCACCAGCGCGAGGGACAGTGCGGCCAGTGCGGTTGTACCCCAATGGAGGTCCGGCAATGCCTGCAGCAATTGCCACACCTTCTCATGAAAGTGTTGTCCGTCGACGGCTGGCAGCCCGAAGAAATCCTTCCACTGTCCAACCCAGATGATGACGCCGATGCCGGCAGTAAAGCCCACGATCACCGGGTCCGGAATGAATTTGATGATGGCGCCCATGCGCGCCAGTCCCAGCAGCACCAATATCAAACCTGCCATCAAGGTCGCGATCTGCAGACCGTCGATGCCGTATTTGGCGGTGATCCCGGCCAGGATGACGATGAACGCACCGGTCGGCCCGGCGATTTGCAGCCGGCTTCCGCCCAGCGCCGATACCATGAAGCCTGCCACGATCGCCGTGTACAGCCCTTGCTCGGGCTTGGCGCCCGATGCAATCGCAAAGGCCATTGCCAACGGCAGGGCGACCACCCCGACGATGACGCCGGAGATGATGTTTGGCATCCAGTGTTCCCGGCGCAGCAGGCCGGCACGGTGGGCTTCAAGCAGGGCGAACATATCAGGGGCCAGAGGTCAGGGATCAGACTAGTTTAACCAGAAGTGTTGGTATGTGCTGTAACTCCTTTGCCTTTAAAACGCCATGGAAGCAGGGCGGGGTCAGTTCAATCACGACCCGCCGGATGTTTGTAGCGGGCTATCGATTGCAGTCTCATCCCCCATCGCCCGGCTATAAAACATTCGGCCGGTCGCGACCCGCCCTACGTCATACCGACTGGAAATTCATCATTGCACTTCTTTGTTTTCCGATAAATGCAAAAAATCCGGTGCGGCATAGAGTTGCACGATCATTGACCTCCGGCCCCTGATTAATGAGCGACATCCCCGCCCGTCTCGATCGTCTCCCCTGGTCACGCTGGCATTGGCGCGTGGTAATCGCCCTCGGCGTCGCGTGGATCCTCGACGGGCTTGAAGTCACCCTGGTCGGTTCCATCGGCGGTGTACTGGAACGGCCGGACGCATTGGGGCTCAGCGCGTGGCAGATCGGATGGTCGGGTTCGCTGTACATTGCCGGCGCGGTGGTCGGCGCCCTGATATTCGGCAGGCTCGCGGACCGCCTTGGCCGCAAGAAGCTGTTCCTGATTACCCTGGCGGTGTACATGGTGGCTACGCTGGCAACGGCGTTCTCGCCCGGCTTCACTTTCTTTGCGGTGTGCCGGTTCTTCACCGGTCTCGGTATCGGCGGCGAATATGCCGCGATCAATTCCGCGATAGATGAACTGATTCCGGCGCGGGTGCGAGGCCGCGTCAACCTGGCGATCAACGGCAGCTTCTGGATCGGCGCGGCGCTCGGCGCAGGCCTCTCGCTAGTACTGCTCGATCCGCGTGTGCTCGGCCCGGCCATCGGATGGCGAGCCGGATTTATACTCGGCGGCTTGCTGGCGGTTGCGATCCTGCTGGTACGTCGCGACGTGCCGGAAAGCCCGCGGTGGCTGATCGCGCACGGCAGGGGCGAGGAGGCAAAACGCATCATTGAAAGCATCGAAGCCGAGGTCGCAGCCGAACACGGAAAACTGCCGCCCGTCACCGGCGGCGTTGCCTTTGCCGCTAGCGGCTCTCCATCAATCCGACAGGTGGCCCATGTGCTGCTGCAGCGCTATCGCCAGCGCAGCATCGTGGCGCTCGCATTGATGATTTCCCAGGCTTTCTTCTACAACGCGATCTTCTTCACCTATGCGCTGGTGCTCACCCGGTTCCATGGCGTGCCCGAAGGCCGCGTCGCGCTCTACATCTTTCCTTTTGCGCTGGGCAATGTGCTTGGGCCGATTGTGCTCGGCCCGCTGTTTGATCGCGTCGGTCGGCGCAAGATGATTGCGCTGACCTACGTGCTGTCCGGTGTCGGGCTGGCGCTGACAGGATGGGCTTTTATGCAGGGATGGCTCGACGCGCGAAGCCAGGCGCTGGCATGGTCGGCGGTATTTTTCCTGGCCTCGGCTGCCGCCAGTTCGGCTTACCTTACGGTGAGCGAGGTGTTTCCGCTGGAGATGCGTGCGCTGGCGATTTCAGTGTTTTATGCCGTTGGCACGGGCGCGGGCGGGTTTGTCGCGCCGGTATTGTTTGGTGCGCTGATCGAGACCGGTAGCCGCGGGGCTGTGAGCGCGGGTTATGCAGTTGGGGCTGTGCTTGTGGTGGTTGCCGGGCTGCTGGCGTTACGGTATGGCGTGGATGCCGAGCGCAAGCCGCTGGAAGAGGTGGCGCCGCCACTTGGTGCGGTGGAGGAGGGTGCCGTTTCTTTGGTCGAACGTGTCAGGAGGGCGAGGATGTAACCCATGCGGTGTGGCGCCCTACGAGCCAGAGATGCAGGGTGCGCAAGGCGCACCCTACGATTCAACCCGTTTAATCTATTCCTCGTACTCCCGCGCACCGACCGCCTGCCCATCGCCGTCGAACCTGTCAGCGAGCGCCAATGACTTGATGCCAATAGTCATCAACGCGTCATAAGCATCCGCCGCTTCCACATCCAGGTCACGCACGCTTTCCATCGGCTTTTCCGAAGTGGCGAGCAGTGCGCCATCTTCGGCGTACAAACTCACCCGCAATACCGCGCCGTCCGCGATCTCGGCGGGCCCCATCACGGCCTTCACGTGACCCGGATCTATACCCTGCTCCTGCAGGGCATAGCTGAGCTCGGACATCATTTGCAGCATGTAAAGTTCTGCAATCCCGCGCTCTTTCCCTCCATGGAACAGGTCCTGGTAGAGGAAATTGACATCGATGTCGCGGCCACCCGTAACCAGCAAGCGCTTGACGAGCGGGGCGGCCTGCCCGGTCCATCGTTGGAAGCGTTCTGCGCGCGTGGCGAAAAAAGCGTCAGCCGCGTCCTCGCCCTTGGGCACCTGGTAGAACGGATCGTCAACCGCCTTCAGCGCGAACCCGAGCAGGAAGCGCAGCTCAAGGGCCTCGTCCTCCGGGCCAAAAGTGCTTTCCGGCCAACCGGAAATGCTGCGGGTGATGGCCGGCGTGGCGACCATTTTTTTGGAGGTCATGGACGCATGGGCGTCATGGACCATTTCATTGAGCTCGCTGTAACGGACACGATCGATCTCATCGAGGTGGTACGCATGGCTGACCAGCACCACCTTTGCCTTGCCGCTTTCGAGCTGCGCCTCTTTGATGCTTGTGATCAGCAGGTCGAATGCTTCCTCGTCCTGAAAAATCTGCGCGCGGTCGAGGCCGCCGGTCGTCCGCGCGAATATCGGAATGACAAAGGCATTCACCTCGAGCGCGGCCTGGTCATCGCGAACCACGATAACCCCGGACGCTTCTTCGACACTGTTCTTCAACAGGAGGTAGGCATCGCTGTCTTCGTCCTCTGTGAGCTGCAGCGCCTCAAACAGAAGCTCGTCCTTTTTCTGATGGAGGCTCTTCCTGATGATCTTGCGAAAGTCGGTTTCTTTCTGTTTCAGCTCATCCGGCAGCGTTTCATAGTCTTCCTTCTCTATCAGGTCGAGAGCGAGGTCACATAGTTTTTGCGCGAGGACGTCGTCTCTATCCTCTGCGCTTCCACTTGATTTCTTCTTCGCCGGTTGCTTTGTTTTCGCCATGATCTTCTTTTCTGTTCAATTATCAAATTCGCAATGTTTATAAGCGGCACCGCGATTTCTGCAATATGGTAAAGTCCGCGCACATTACCTGACTTTCACGTTCCCCGCATCGAAAAAGCGAGCCGCGGTCCGCCGCGCTTTGCCATCCCATTTTCACATCAGCTTCCAAGATCAGAAACACCATGTCTCGCGCACAAACTCTTCGTCTGCCCTCATTCATTCATCGCATCAGCCTCGTAACGCAGATCATTATCGGCCTCGCCACCGGGATCCTGCTCGCTTTATTCTTTCCAGCTGCTGCCGGCACCGCCGGTTTGGCAGGCACCGTATTCATCTCGGCCTTGAAGGCGGTCGCGCCCATCCTGGTTTTCGTACTGGTGACGGCCTCCATTGCCGGTCATAAACAGGGCCAGCAAACCCACCTCACGCCGATTCTGCTGCTTTACCTGATCAGCACCTTCGCGGCGGCAGTGGTAGCAGTGATGGCCAGCTTTCTTTTTCCGTCGACACTGGCGCTGGCTGTGCCCGAAACGACGGCAGCCGCCCCGGGCAGCATCGTCGAAGTTTTGAAATCGCTGCTGTTGAGCGTGGTGGACAACCCGGTGAAAGCGCTGATGGAAGCCAACTTTATCGGCATCCTCGCCTGGGCCGTCGGCCTCGGTATCGCGTTCCGACATGCCAGCCAGACCACCAAGACTGTGCTGAACGACCTGGCCGACGGAATATCGCTGATCGTCAAGGTGGTAATCCATTTTGCGCCGTTGGGAATATTTGGCCTGGTTGCTTCGACTCTCGCGACGTCCGGATTCGACGCGTTGCTGGGCTACATGCACTTGCTGGCGGTGCTGATCGGCACCATGCTGTTTGTCGCGTTCGTAGTCAATCCGCTGATCGTTTATTGGCAACTTCGCCGCAATCCCTTTCCGCTGGTGATGACCTGCCTGCGTGAAAGCGGGATCACCGCGTTCTTTACGCGCAGCTCCGCCGCAAATATTCCCGTTAATCTCGATCTCTGCAAGCGCCTCGGGCTGCACGAGGATACTTATTCGGTAGCGATTCCGCTCGGCGCAACCATCAATATGTCGGGTGCGGCAATCACCATCACCATCATGACCCTGGCGGCGGTCCATACGCTGGGGATCCAGGTCGATATTCCTTCCGCCATCCTGCTTTGTATAGTTGCATCGATCGCGGCGGCTGGCGTGTCGGGCGTCGCAGGCGGCTCGTTATTGCTGGTGCCGCTGGCCTGCAGCCTGTTCGGCATTCCCGACGATATTTCCATGCAGGTTGTCGCAATCGGTTTCATCATCGGCATCCTGCAGGACTCGGCGGAAACCGCGCTGAACTCCTCGACCGACGTTTTGTTCACGGCTGTGGCCTGCATCGCCAATGGCGATGTTGACCAGTCCGCCGTCGGCGCGGTCTGATGGCCCGCAAAACGGTAGCCGTCATCGGCGGCGGTCCCGCCGGCCTGATGGCGGCGGAGGTCTTGGCCAACGCCGGCCTGGACGTTCATGTGTTTGACGCCATGCCTTCCGTCGGGCGCAAGTTCCTGCTCGCCGGTAAAGGCGGCATGAACCTTACGCATGCCGAGCCGTCTGACCAATTCATGTCACGCTACGGCGCGCGGCGCGAGCAGCTTGCTCCGCTGCTTGAAGCATTCGGGCCGCTAGCGTTGCGCGACTGGGTACATGCGCTGGGTGTCGATACCTTTGTGGGCTCATCCGGACGCGTCTTTCCCACTGACATGAAAGCGGCCCCGCTCCTGCGCGCATGGCTGCATAGAATGCGTGAGGCCGGGGTGCGCTTTCATACGCGCCACCGCTGGCTGGGGTGGGATGGTGACCGGTTGCGCTTTTCTACCGCGAATGGCGAGCATCTTGTGCAGGCCGATGCCACCGTGCTGGCGCTCGGCGGAGGCAGTTGGCCGCGGCTCGGATCGGATGGCGCCTGGGTGCCATTGCTGGAGCAGCGGGGTGTTTTAACTAACACCTTGCTGCCTGCCAATTCCGGATTTGATATCGGCTGGAGCGAACATTTCAGCTCGCGCTTTGCCGGGCATCCGCTGAAACCGGTGGTTGCCATTTTTACCGACAGGGCGGGGCGCGTGCATCGCCGGCAAGGTGAGTTCGTCGTGACGGCCACCGGTGTCGAAGGCAGCCTGATCTATGCGTTGTCCGCACCACTCCGTGACGAGATTTTGGCAACAGGGGGCGCCACGCTTCACCTTGATCTGGCGCCCGGCAAGGATCTGCAACGTGTCATTGATGAAGTAGCACATCCGCGCGGCTCGCGATCGATGAGCAGTCATTTGCAAAGCAGGGTCGGCATTGCGGGTGTGAAGGCAGGGTTGCTGCGTGAGGTCGTACCGGCACAAGACTTTGCCGATCCGGTCCGCCTGGCCAATGCGATCAAGGCGCTGCCGCTCCGGCTGGTGCGCCAACGACCGATAGCTGAGGCAATCAGCAGTGCCGGTGGAGTCGCATTCGAATCAATTGATGAGCGGTCGATGCTCAAAGCGATGCCGGGCGTGTTCTGTGCCGGCGAGATGCTCGACTGGGAGGCTCCGACCGGCGGCTATCTGCTGACCGCCTGTTTCGCAAGCGGCCGACGTGCAGGACTGGGTGCGGCGGCCTGGCTTGCCGAGGTGTAATAGAAAGGTTGTTGCGCTAATCGCATCCAATGCACCGTTGAAAAACTTACGTTCGTACCCATGTGTCCTATAACCCCATGCGCATCGCTGTAGTAGTCCCCTGGGTGCGCATTTTTCCAATGAACATTTTCAGGGCGGTAAATATTCATTGGTTTCCGCCGTGCGCAGTATAAAGTTCGGTTTTTACGAACTTGTCGTGCTGGTTTATTCGCTTTTTAAATAATCCGGTAAATAGTATCCTACGGCTTACGCTAACCGGCTGTTCTGCGAATTGGATCGCAAAAGAGCCGGGCGAAGTTGTCATCCTTAATTAAGGAGCCTTAGTGAATCCAAAACATAAACAAACTGCGATCTGGGCGGCGGTCTTCTTCGCCGTCTTCATCGCGTTCAGTCAATTTGCCAATCGGACTCCGGCATCGAATGCCGCGCCGATCGCCTATTCCGACTTCCTCGCCGAAGTAAAGGCGCAGAAGATCAAGGAAGTCACCATCATGGACGAGAAGATCGTCGCGGTGACGACTAACGGCCAGGTGCTGAAGACGACCGCGACCATGCTTGATCGCGGTTTGATCAATGACCTGATCGACAGCGGCGTCAAGTTCGACGTCAAGCATCCGGAAGGTCCGTCCTTCCTGTCGCAGCTCTTTATCTCCTGGTTCCCGATGTTGTTGCTGGTCGGCGTGTGGATATTCTTCATGCGCAGGTCGCAGGGCGGGGGCAAAGGTGGCCTGCTGTCCATCGGCAAATCCAAAGCACGCATGCTGGATGAAAAATCCAACCTGGTGACATTCGCCGATGTGGCGGGATGTGACGAGGCCAAGGAAGAAGTGGCCGAGATCGTCGAGTTCCTGCGCGATCCGACCAAGTTCCAGCAACTTGGCGGCCGCATTCCGAAAGGCGTGTTGATGGTCGGTCCTCCGGGTACCGGTAAGACCTTGCTGGCGCGCGCTATTGCAGGCGAAGCCAAGGTGCCGTTCTTCACGATCTCCGGGTCGGACTTCGTTGAAATGTTTGTAGGTGTCGGCGCATCGCGAGTACGCGATATGTTCGAAACCGCAAAACAGCACTCGCCTTGCATTATATTCATCGACGAAATCGATGCGGTCGGACGTTCACGCGGTACCGGCATGGGCGGCGGTAACGACGAACGCGAACAGACACTCAACCAGATGCTGGTGGAGATGGACGGTTTCGACGGTAATTCCGGGGTCATCGTGATTGCCGCAACCAACCGTGCCGACGTGCTTGATAAAGCACTGTTGCGCCCGGGCCGTTTCGACCGCCAGGTGATGGTTGGCTTGCCGGATATCCGTGGACGTGAGCAGATCCTGCATGTCCATATGCGCAAGGTGCCCGTCGCCAAGGATGTACAGGCGGATGTGCTGGCGCGTGGTACGCCGGGCTTCTCCGGCGCTGATCTGGCGAACCTGGTCAACGAATCGGCATTGTTCGCCGCACGTCGCAACAAGCGCTTCGTCGATATGCAGGACTTCGAAGATGCGAAGGACAAGATCATCATGGGTCCGGAACGCAAATCGGCGGTCATGCGCGAGGAAGAGCGTCGCAACACGGCGTATCACGAGTCGGGCCATGCCGTGGTGGCAAAGCTGCTGCCGAAGGCGGACCCTGTACACAAGGTCACCATCATGCCGCGCGGTTATGCACTTGGCCTGACCTGGCAGTTGCCCGAGCATGATCGTGTCAACATGTACAAGGACAAGATGCTGGAAGACATCTCCATCCTGTTTGGCGGCCGTATCGCCGAAGAAATCTTCATGGGCCAGATGTCCACCGGCGCATCGAACGATTTCGAGCGCGCGACCAAGATGGCACGTGCGATGGTGACGCGCTACGGCATGTCCGAATCGCTGGGCACCATGGTTTACGCCGACGACCAGGACCAGAACTTTGGCATGACGTCGAAATCGGTGTCTGAAGAAACGCAGCAAAGGGTCGACGATGAGATCCGTCGTATCCTTGACCAGCAATACGCGCTTGCGCGCAGCCTGCTGGAAGGGAACCGCGACAAGGTCGAAGCGATGGTAAAGGCGCTGCTCGAATGGGAAACCGTCGACGCAGACCAGGTCAACGACATCATGGCAGGTGTCGAGCCTCGCCAGCCGAAGTACACGATTGAGAAACGGCCGGGTCGCTCCGGTGAAGTCACGCCGAACGCGACTGCGCCGGCTTGATTCCGCTCTGAAGCGAAAAAATTGAAAGGCCCTGCATCACTAACGTGGTGCAGGGCCTTTTTTCTTTGGTGGACTTGATGCAGGTTGCGTCATGCGCACCGTAACCACCCATCGGTGCGGATGGCGCAGCCTGCGCTTCAACCCATTTTTCAGGAAGTGCGTAGGTTGGGATCTGCGGCGCGCGCGTTAATCCCAACATTCGGGCCTCATGCGACCGACGGCTACTATGCGTGTTGCGGTGTCAGGATATCGTCCAAGTCACACGGCAGCGGTTGTTTAAAGGTCTGAATGTTGGGATTGCATCCCAACCTACGGGCCGTTGCATACATACGGGCGGTGCAGGTTGGGATGCAATCCCAGCGCTTAGAACCTGGCAACGCGAAGACGCCTCACAAGTACTTCAACAACACTGCCGTCACATCATCATGCCGCTTCGTCCTCGGAAAGCGGCGACCCGACTCAGGATGCTTCTCACACAGGCGTATATGCTCGATCGCCTTGGTCAGCGACATGCTTTCAACCTGTTCAACGAACGACAGCAATTCGGGATGGCCGAGATAGCGCCGCAGTTCCATGAACCCGTCAGTAGCGGCGAACACGGTGACTTGCTCCGGAAGGTCCAGCTCAAACGAAAGAAAATCTTCCGGCCTGCGTTCGGCTGCGGAGACCAGCCAACCTTTGGCGTTGATGTCGAGCGCCTCGGCCTCCTTGCGCTTCATCTCCCGGCGCAGTGTCCTGAACTCCTCCGACTCAAAGCTGACGCCGCGCGCAAGCGCTTTCAGGAGCGCATCGCTCGCGCCCTGCTGTGCGGGAAGTATGCGTGTGTCGGTCAGCTCGACCGCTTCTCCGTGACGGCAAACCACCAGACTCACATTCCCCGTGATCGCTGCTTCGAGCTTGTTGTCGCGGATCCGCCATAAGGCCAGGGCAGCGACCGGGCGGTTTGAAGATAATGTCGGCCAACGGTCGGACAGCCGCGTACAGGCTTGTGCGGCCGCATCGGCCACGGAAAGGTCGAGCTCCCACAAGGTATCGAGCATGGTGTCCATTTCATGCACCAGCCAGTGGGCATCCCGGTCCAACGGAGGGCCATCGGTGGACGTGGCTCCGTCCAGCAGCCAGAAGGTATCGCCTTTGAAGCCGAACAGGTCTTCGTTGTGGGGCGCTCCTGGCTTGGTATCCGTGCCAAATTGAATATTCAGCAAGAGACGATCGCCTGATTCAGGTATTGGGCAGTTTCAAGGTCATCCGGGATAACGCCCTGCGGAGACCGCAAATGACACGGGAACATTGTATGCGCGTCCGGAGACGCTGTGTTCATGAGCGGGAAGACGCCCCATGCGGCGGTTTCGGCATCGGGCTGCAACGCGGCCAACGCAGCAACGCGCCCGCTACGGCCAGCAAAATTGCCCAACTTATTCCTGCGCGGGTCCTTATGTGTGAGGTAATGCGTGGTGAGTGGCTGTTTCGCGTAAAAATAGTTCCGGGTCATCCGATACGTTCTGAACGACAACGGAACTTACTTGGCTGTATGGCCTCTGAAAGTTGTAATGGGATCAATTTCTTTCAGGAGATGCAATGCGAAAAAAATATATTTCCATGGTTTTTGTTTCCATCTTCATGGCAACGGCCGTACAGGCAGCAGAGCACCGCATGCGCCCCGGATTGTGGGAAATGTCGACCACATCGGACCTGCTGCGGCTGGTCCCTC
>JAQGMD010000345.1 GCA_028292565.1 Burkholderia sp.
CCAGATTGCCACCGCCATCGAGCGCAAACAGCTACAAGCCCGGTTGCAGCATATGGCGCAATACGACGGACTGACCGGCCTCCCCAACCGGGGACTTTTACATGACCGTCTGGAACACGCGCTTAAAAGAGCCCGGCGGGAAAAGCAACGAATGGGTGTGCTCTATCTCGATCTGGAAAAATTCAAACAGGTCAACGATACTCTGGGGCATGCTGCCGGAGATTTGCTGTTGCAGGAGGTTGCCAGGCGCTTGGAGCAGTGCTTGCGTGATGGGGATACAGTCGCGCGTATGGGAGGGGATGAGTTTGTGGTGCTGCTCGAAGACATTCAGGTGCCGGAGCACGCCGCGATTGTGGCTGAAAAAATTCACAGCGCTATCAGTCAACCCATCAACATGGAAGGCCGCAGCCTGCGCATACAGCCGAGCATCGGGATTGCAATTTATCCGGAGCATGGTGACGGTGTGCAGCGACTTCTGAAACACGCCGACGAGGCTATGTATTTGTCGAAAAAAAGAGGAATAACATAATCGCTCTCAAATGGACTGAATGCCGGTAGCCACTCAAATGGCTGCCGGCATTCGTCATTTGCGTTTGTTATTTAAGACGCATGTCGTTTTTGACCGAAGTGACGCCGCTGACGCCCCGGGCCACTGCGGCCGCGCGATTGATGTCCTCGGCCGATCCGACAAAGCCGCTCAATTGAACGCGCCCTTTGGATGTCTCGACATTAATTTCCTTGGACTTCAGCGACGGCTCATTGAAAATCGCTGCCTTTACCTTGGTTGTGATCGCCGTGTCGTCCATGTATTGTCCGGTGCTCTGTGTGGTCGGGGTCGATGCGCAGCCGACCAGTGCGGCTAACGCGATAGCGGGAAAGAGAAGGGAAATGCGTTTGAATTGTTTCATGATGGGGCTTTCTGTTTAGATTTAAATAGGGTCAATATCCCACCGCGCCTGAAGGGCAGCTGCGGTGGAGCATGAGTTACAGCGAACCGACGATGGTTTTGGCGCCAGTCAGTTCTACGTCAACACGACGGTCAGGCTGCAGGCAGGCGACGACGGCAGTGCTTTTCGCGCCACGGCAATCACCCGCCTTGGTGACAGGTTCCATTTCGCCTTTGCCAGCTGCATCGATGCGGCTAGCCTGGACATTCTTGCTTACCAGGTAGTCTTTTACTGCCTGTGCACGGCGCTCGGAGAGCTTCTGGTTATATTTGTCGCTGCCGAAGCGGTCGGTGTGGCCGGTGGACTGAATGGTGTCAAAGGTGGCACCGTCAAGCTGGCGCACCAGGCCATCCAGCATGGTCTTGCCTTCGGGCTTCAATGTCGATTGATTGAACGCGAACATTGCGTCGCCTGAAAAGCTGATTTTTTTCGGCAGCGGTGCGGCTGCCACGACTACCGGCATTGGCGCAGGCGCAACCTCGGCAACCGGCTGTGGCGCAGGAATGACGGCGACAGGCTTATTGACCAAGTCGCACGGCTCGGAAGCACTGTCCTGCGTCCATGCGCTTGTATGCCAGCACAAGCCGGTGCCGCTGGTTACGATGCTCGATTCAGGAGCAGCGACGAGGTAGCCTTGATTCTTCGTGTCCGTCCCGGCAGCGATGGCGCCAGCAGGAAGCAGGATGGCCGCGGCGAAGGCGGAGAGAATCAGGTGGTTAGATAGTTTCATTATATTTTTCCCTAAAAGATGTCAGGCCGGGAAAATACCCGGTCTGAGAGACGTCGTCGAACGGCGTCGCGCCAGGCGACCCTGGCTTGCAACAACGCCGTCGCTAATTCCGTGGTGCGCTGATGTGTTGAGAATACTTGCCGCGGCACATGCCGTCGGTTCGCTAGCGCACCAAGCATCTAATTAGCGGGTCGGACGAGTGGGAGGAATTTTAAGTAGGACGTTAGGGCGGGTCTGAACTGACCCGCCGGATGGGTAAAAGCCAGCGAATACCAAACATGCGGCGCGACACGCCCGCCTGCAAGCTTGGAAGATGTTTGTCAGGCCGTACGTTTCACCGCATGCGGTGCGTCACATCCATGCCTATGCCGCGATAGCCGACGAAACGGCTGGTCGAGTCGAAGATCGGCTCGCCGCTTACCTGCAGATATTGCATGGTCCCGTCGTCATTCTTGCGACTGTAGACAAAATCGAGAAACGGCTGCCTGGCTGCAATCCTGGCTGACAGTAGCGCGCGCTCGTCGGCATTCCATCCTGCCGCTGCGCCCTCGTCGGGGGCAATGCCGAGCATTTCAAACACCGGGCCGGAGACTTGGGTGAATTGGCCTTGTGCATCCTGTTCCCAGTACCAGTCCGAAGACAACTCGGTAAAGCTCCTGAAACGGGCCTCGCTCTCACGCAACTCGGCGGTGCGTTCCTGTACCGTCTGCTCAAGCACCTTGTTGTAATCGGCCAGCTTTTGATACAGCAGGCGCACTTCCAGCATGTTGTGGATGCGGGTTTGCACCTCGACCAGATCGAAAGGCTTGCTGACGAAGTCTTTGGCGCCGGCTTGCAATGCCCGCAACTTGTGGCCAGGTTGGGCGGTGATCACCAGCACAGGCAGGTAACTGCCATGCTCAATCTCCTTCAGGCCTTCCATGACTTCAAAGCCATCCATCACCGGCATTTGCAGATCGAGCAGGATCAGGGCGTAACGATGTGCCGCGTGCAACGCGCAGACTTCGCGTGGTTCGCGGGTGGAAGTGATCTGCGTGTACCCGGCATTGCGCAGCATGCGTTCGAGTAGATGGACGTTGGCCTCCTGGTCATCGACGATCAGGATGCTGGCGTTGAGTATTTCGGATGCTTCAATCATGATGTTATTCCCAAAAGTCGTACGCTATTCCGCAGCACCTTTACTCAGCTGTCTCTTTGTTTGCCGCGCCATTTTCAGCCGCATAGCGCAATACAACGTCCAGTGCATCCATGAATTCCCTGACCTTGATCGGCTTGGTCAGATAACGAAAGAAGCCTGCCTCCAGACCACGGGCAATATCGCGCGGCACAGCATTGGCCGAAAGCGCCATCACTGGAATGTGAGCGGTAGCGGGATCCCTGCGCAATATTTCCAACGCGTCGAAACCGTTCATGCCAGGTAAATTGATATCCATCAAAATTGCATCCGGCTGGTAAGTACGCGCCAGTTGTACGCCCAGGTGACCATCGATGGCTGTTATCAATTTGACATCGTCGCGACGCGCAATCAGCTGCTCGACCAAGGCCAGGTTGGCTGGATTGTCCTCGACGTAAAGGAGGGTACGGCGCGGCGCCAGGGTCTTCGTGGTGGCATCACTGCGACCTTCGATGGCCGGTTCACTGCTGTTGTCATATGCCAGCACCGGTGCGCTGGTCGCGGCCAGTTCAACCCAAAATACGCTGCCCATGCCGACCGTGCTGGAGACGCCGATGACACCGCCCATCAGTTCAACCAGTTGCTTGGTAACGACCAAACCAATGCCGGTGCCTTCCTCGCTACCGGCCGCTTGTCCCAGCCGATTGAATGGCTGAAATAATTGTTCCAGCTGTTCCGGTGCCAGGCCCGCCCCCGTGTCAGTGACGCTGACGCGCACACGGTTTTCACTGCTCATCTTGCATTCAACTATCACGGCACCGCCGTCACTGTTGTACTTGATCGCATTGGCCAGCAGGTTGATCATCACCTGTTTTACCCGCGTGCGATCGGCATGAACATAGTACATATTGTCGAACTGCGGGAACGTCATCCTTATGCCGCGCTTTTGCGCCTGCGGTTCAATCATCGCCTCGCAATCGTGGAGTACATCCGCCAACGACATGGCCTCCTGCGACAATGTCACCTTGCCCGACTCGATCATCGCCAGGTCGAGGATTTCGTTGATCAGGCGCAGCAGATACCAGCCGGCCTGCAAAATCTGGTCGATCGACTGTTTCTGCGGTTTGGACGGCGGCGGTGTATCAGAGGCCATCAACTGCGCGAAACCGAGCACCGCATTCAATGGCGTGCGCAGTTCATGACTCATGCTGGACAAGAATTCTGATTTCGCCTGGTTGGCTTTTTCCGCTGCGGCCTTGGCGTTTTCGAGTTCGACGTAATTTTCCTGCAGCGTCAGCTCAATCTGCTTGCGTTCGGTGACGTCGCGCGCCGCCGCGAATACGCCCTGGAGCTTGCGGTCGCGATCGTGAAAGGTGGTGGCGTTATACGACACCACCGTTTGCTTGCCGTCTCTGGCCTGCGCGGTCAATTCGTAGTCGGTCACTTTACCTTCGCGCAGTACCTGCGCAATGCCCGTCTCGGCACGCTCCGGATCGGTAAAATAATTTTTGAATGGTGAGCCGATCAGCTCGTCGCGGGTACAGCCGGTCAGCATTTCCATCTGCTGGTTGACGTCGCTGATGACTCCGCTAGGATCGGTTGTCATCAACGCGTCGATATTCGACTCGATCAGGGACCGCGTGTAGAAGTGCTGGTCACGCAACTCCTGATCAAGCAGCGCCTGCTTGGCTTCGACTATCTTGCGCGCCGTGTTATCAGTGCCTATCAAAAGGTAGCCAATAATTTCATTGTCCAGATTGCGCAATGCGGTCACCGATACGATTGCCGGAATACGACTGCCGTCTTTGCGGATATAGGTCAGATCATAAATATCCTCAATGCCGCGCGCGGCCTTGAATGCCAGCGCCTGGAACCCCGGAGAGATCGGAGTTCCGGTTTCCGTCGTCAGATTCGCGGCCCGCACGATCAATTCCTGCGGATCCGAAATCGCGGCCGGTGTCATTTTGTCGACGACATCTTCTGACTTGTAGCCCAGCATGCGTTCGGCGCCAAGATTGAAAATCTGGATCACGCCCTGGGCGTCGGTTGCGATAGTAGAGAAATTGGCGCTGTTTAATATGGCGTGCTGTAAGGCGCCGGCTTTGAGTATGGGCTGTTGCGCTGCTTGCAATCCCTGTTCGAGAGCCGAACGTGCGCGCATCACCGTGAGCATACGCACATACAGCAGGGCCAAACCTGCCAGTAGCACGACAATAGCGCCCTCGATGAACTTTACAGCGGTAGTCGATTGCTCCGCTGTATTGAATGCAATACCA
>JAQGMD010000444.1 GCA_028292565.1 Burkholderia sp.
GGATTCGCATCCCAACCTACAATTTGCGCGAGGATGATGGCATCACATGGAAAACCTGCTGCAAGCATGCAAGCACCGGTGTTGATCAATGAAGATAGATCCTCTTCCCATCCTATTTGGCGCCCCAGCGGTCGTCCAATTAAATATATGGATATCTCCCGAGAGGGAGGATAGTCAGGTATCCCGCATGGGGTAGGAACGCACGCCGTGGTGGCTTGCCATGGCGTCAGCCGACCCTCCCGTATTTATCTTCAAACCGCACAATATCGTCCTCACCCAGGTAGGCGCCCGACTGGATCTCTATCAATTCCAACTCGAGCTTCCCCGGATTTTCCAGGGAGTGCACCACGCCCACCGGGATATACGTCGACTGGTTCTCGGTCAGCAGGAACTGCTTGTCGCCCTTGGTGATTTTCGCGGTGCCCGTCACCACCACCCAATGCTCGGCACGATGATGATGAAGCTGGGTGGAAAGCTTCTCCCCCGGCTTGACCTTGATGGTCTTGACCTGAAACCGCGTGCCGTCGCAGATCGAATCGTAAGATCCCCACGGCCGGAATATTTCGCGGTGGTTCGTCACCTCGGTGCGCTTCTTCGCGGCCAGCTTGTCCACCAGTTTCCTCGTGTCCTGCGCGCGCTCGGTATTCATGACCAGAAGCGCATCCGCGGTTTCCACAATCGCCACATTGCGCAGACCGACAGCGGTGATTAAACGAGTGGTGCTGTGCGCGAGGCAGCCTTCGCAGTCATGCAGCACGACATCACCGTGCGCCGCGTTATTTTCAGCATCCTTCTCTGATGATTCCCACACCGATGACCACGACCCGATGTCGCTCCAACCGGCATTCAACTCGACCATCGACGCCCGTACCGTGCGTTCCATCACCGCATAGTCGATCGCAATATCCGGGCTCGCGGCATACGACTTGTCGAGCCGGACGAAATCGAGATCGGTAGTGGCCCGGCTCAACGCCGCGCGGCACGCTTCAACGATTTCCGGATGAAAGCGCGTCAGCTCCTCGAGGTAGCGACTCGCCCGAAAAAAGAACATGCCGCTGTTCCAGTAATAGGTACCGCTTTCCAGATAGCGTTCCGCGGTCGAGCGATCGGGTTTTTCCACAAACTCCAGCACCCGCTGCACCTGCTCCAGCCCGGTTCGCGCAGCGCGGATGTAGCCATAACCCGTTTCCGGATGCAGCGCCGTAATGCCAAACGTCAGCAAATCGCCCTGCTCGGCTGCCGGCGTCGCGGCGCGTATGGCTGCATGAAACGCAGCATGGTCCTTGATGACATGGTCGGATGGCAGCACCAGCAGCAGAGGGTCGTCGCCATTTGCGACCGCCTGCAGTGCGGCTACCGCAATGGCGGGTGCGGTATTGCGCCGCACCGGCTCAAGCAGTATCCGCGCATCTTCAATCCCAATCGCGCGCAATTGTTCCGCCGCGATGAAGCGCGATGACTCGTTACACACCAGCAGCGGAGGTCCGGCTCCCTCAATGGCATTCAGGCGCCGCATCGTTTGCTGCAGCAGGGAATCATCGCCTAGCAAACGCAGAAATTGTTTGGGATACGCCTCGCGAGAGAGAGGCCACAAGCGGGTGCCGGAGCCCCCGCAGAGGACAACTGGTACGACAGGATGATTCATGTTGGATCAGCTCCCCGCACAGACTTGCGAATAACAAGGTTCACATCGGCGGCGTAAGCAGAATGGCAATACGCTGCCGCTGGTGAAACGTTGTCTTGGACCAATACCTTAGGCCGAACGGGGGGGAGAAAGAATCACGTTTGTCGGGGTGTGGCATCACTTGAAAAGTGATGGTTGTGACGGGTCACGACCCGCCCCACGGTTCTGTTCAATATTTGTTGCATGATCGTTGCATGCTGCGTTGCTGGGACGAGCCTGAGGTCTCTGACAAATCCGGTGAGTAACTTCACACACACCCGGTGAATGACGTCGGCATCCACTCGCTCGTTCCTGGTTTCTGCAACGGTAAGTTCAAGTTGACCGCGAACGCGCTCGACGATGGATAGGAGCGTTGGCCGGAGTTTATCGGCCGAACCGAAGTAATTAAACTCACGGGTAGAAAAGTAATCTTTTTTGAAAAAGAGATACTAAAGTATCTTATTTTGGAAGCACTAGAATTGGGGCTTGAGCTTAAAGACATACTAAAGTATCCTTTTCTTCTAAAAGGTCACTTTAGTATCTCATGCATACACTAAGAGAAATTGCCGATGCCCTACAGCAGGCACGGCAGGACAATTCAATCCGCATCCGGGAATTGACGGAGAAGACCGGACTGACGGCGGTGACTGTCCGCAGATTACTGGAAGCAAGAGCCGATTCACGTCTAACGACCCTGATGGCTGTCGCCGACGAGCTTGGGCTCGAGGTAATGCTTATTCCAAAATCCATTTCTGCCTCCATCACAAAATCTGAACAGTCGTCCCCAGGTGAAGTGCAAACACTCGTTGGCGCGGCGCTCAAACGTCAACGGGAGTCCAAGTGAAATTCAGTGCGCTCGACATCTTTCTTGGCGACGTCTATGTAGGCGTCCTTTTCAAATACGGCGGGTTAATCCGGCTCCAGGTCGACCCTGAC
>JAQGMD010000450.1 GCA_028292565.1 Burkholderia sp.
CTCTCTGGCCGAGAGTGCTAATCGTGGTTTTTTACCGCGGGAATAGCCTCACCGCTATTGCGGGGTGCAATGGTCTTTGCCTACTTAGGATCCACGCAGGAATAAGTTGTCATTTTTGCTGGCCGTGGCGGGCGCACCTCCGCCGCCCTCTGGTATTGCGTCGCACTATGACCGCCAAAATGAACAACTTATTCCTGCGCGGGCCCTTACTATACTGAAAAACCGCGCGGAAAAAGTTGCGAAAGCTTAAATGCCGTGCTCCAAGGTCGCCATACTCAGGAAAGGCGGGCGAGATGACGTCGGACCGAGAGCAGGGCCCCGATCAACCCCAAGGCGGCGCTGATTGCCAATAAGGCAATGGTTGCGGTCACGTCCAGGGGTGACAGGCGAAACTCCGATGCATACAGGCGCGCGAAATCCGCTATAGCGCCATTGAGTGGCTGCAGTGCGAGGCCGACCAATGCCAGCGCAACGGCCCCGGCGACCAGTCCCAGCAGCGCCCCGGTGTAGTAAAACGGGCGGTAGATATAGGAATCGGTCGCGCCGAACAGCCTGCATACTTCGATTTCCTCGCGTTGCGTCATGACTTGCAGGCGGATTGTATTGAAGATCACGGCAACCACTACCACCCCAAGTGTCGCCGCGACGAACAGGAGCGCGAGCCGGAGTACCTGCATCAGCGCGCCTAAACGCTTAACCCAAGCCGAATCGACTTGAACGTATTCGACTCCGGGCAGGGCTTTAAGTTGCACAGCGATTGCATCCACGCGGGTCGCATCCGAGGTGTTTTGCAGGCTTGCCAGTTTCAGCACGTAGCCGTCGGGCAGGGGGTTGTCACCGAGGGTGGTGAGCGCCTCCGACAATCCGGTTTTGTTCTTCAGCGTGCTGAGCGCGTTTTCCCGGGGGATGAATTCAAGCTTGCCGCTGCCCTTGGCAGACTGGACGATGCGCTGGATTTGCGGCGCCAATGCGGTCGCCCTTTCCCGTGGGGTGTCCATCGCAAGGAAGATGCTGATTTCCGGCTCGACGGCCAGCTGTTGCGACACCGGACGGACGTTTTCGAGCACGGTCAGCCCGGCGATCGGCAGCGCCAGGGCGATCGCAACCACCAGTACGTTCAGCGCAAAGCTGCCGGCTGAGCTGGCCAGATGGGCAATGGCGCTGCCTAACGCGAGTTTATGCTGTCGCAGCCATGGTTTCATACAGCCCCCTGTGCCGCGCTTACGCCGTCCGTGAGGCGTCCGCGATTCAAGAACACTATCCGTTTTGCCCCGGCCAGCAGTTGCTCATCATGCGTCGCGATCAGGCAGGTGGCCCCGACACCGTGAAACGCCTTGAGCGCGTCCATCACCTTGTTCGCGCTGGCGCGGTCGAGGTTGGCAGTTGGTTCATCGGCGAGAATGATTTGCGGTCGATTCACGATCGCGCGGGCAATCGTCACCCGTTGCTGCTCACCGCCAGACAGCGCGAGCGGTTCGAAGGCCGCCTTGTCGAGCAAGCCGACTTTGTCGAGCGCGGCGCGAGCCCGTTTCTCGGCGTCGGCTTTTGCGGTCCCGATCACCAGCAAAGGCAGCATCACGTTAGCGAGCACGTTGCGATCGGTCAGCAGCGTCTGCTGCTGGAATATCAGGCCGAGGTTACGCCGCAGGTAGGGCAGGCCGGAAGCCTTGAGGCGTCCGATGTCCTGGCCGTTTACCATGACCGATCCGGAGCTCGGCCGCTCCAGGGCAGCGATCATTTTCAGCAAGGTCGACTTGCCGGCGCCGGAAGGTCCGGAAAGGTATACCCATTCGCCCTGTGAGATCGACAGGCTGATGTCGGTGAGCGCGGTAGCGTCGCGCGAGTATTTTTTTGATACGTGCTGGAATTCAATCATTAATTAATTAAATAGCGTTCAGCTTAACAAAGCATCCACAAATTCCTCCGCATCGAAAGGCTGCAGATCTTCGATCTTTTCGCCGACCCCGATGAAATAGACGGGCACCGGGCGCGTCTTCGCAATGGCTGCGAGCACGCCGCCTTTGGCCGTGCCGTCGAGCTTGGTAATGACCAGTCCGGTCAGCGTCAATGCTTCATCGAACGCCTTGACCTGGGTCAGCGCGTTTTGCCCGGTATTGCCGTCGATGACGAGCAGGATTTCATGCGGGGCGCCTTCCATGCCTTTGCCAATCACTCGCTTAACCTTCTTCAGCTCTTCCATCAGGTGCAGCTGGGTCGGCAGGCGGCCGGCGGTGTCCACCATGACAACGTTCAAGCGGCGCGCCCTTGCCGATTGCACTGCATCGAATGCAACCGCCGCGGGATCGCCTGACTCCTGCGAGATCACCGTCACGTTGTTGCGCTCGCCCCATATCGTCAACTGCTCGCGTGCCGCTGCGCGAAATGTATCGCCGGCGGCCAGCAGTACGGACTGTTGGTGCGCCTGCAGATGCTTGGCGAGTTTGCCGATAGTCGTGGTTTTTCCGGCGCCATTGACACCGGCGATCATCATCACCATGGGCTGGTGGCGGCCGAGCACCATCGGCTTTTGCAGGGGCCTCAGCAAATCCAGCAGCAGGCCGCGCAGGGCGGTCTTCACCTGGTCGGCTTCGGTCAGCCTCTGTTCTTTGACCTTCTTCTTCAACCCCTCCAGCAGGAAGCGGGTCGCTTCCACGCCGGCGTCCGACATCAGCAGCGCCGATTCGAGTTCTTCATACAAATCGTCGTTGATTTTGGCGCCGACAAACAGGGTCGTCAGGTTGGTCGAGGTTTTCGACAACCCGACTTTCAGGCGCTGCATCCAGGATTGCTTTTGCGCTGCCGCCATCGGGGCGGCCGGAATGATTTCTTCCTCTGCTTCTTCTTCCGGCTCCGGTTCCGGGACGCTGGCCTCCAGCGCGGGTGCAGGTGCAGGCAGAGGCGCTTCAGCCGGCTTTTTCTTGAAGAAGCCAAATCGGCTGGGCGATGACTCGGCTGGCTTTGCCGGTGTCCCAACAGGTTCCGCGGGTCTCGGAGCGTGTGCCAACGGCTCCTCTACAGGAGTCTCCACCACGGGCTCTTGCGCGGGTTCGTGCGAAGGTTCCTGGGGAACAGGCGTGTCTTTTGGTTTTCTTTTGAAGAAACTAAACATTCGGAATTGGAAGAAGTGCGGTCACAGGCGCCTACGAAAGCCGCGCCGAAAGAAGATACAATCAGCCACATTCTAACAGAGCACTGACTATGAAATTTCCGATCAAGGCATTGTTGTGGCTGTGGGCACTTTCTTTTGTGCCCCTGGCCGCGCAGGCGGAGCCTGCGCAAGAGTTCATGTTGAAAAACGGCATGAAAGTCATCGTCAAGGAAGATCATCGCGCGCCGACCGCAGCCCATATGATCTGGTACAAGATCGGCTCGATCGACGAGCAGAACGGTACCACCGGCGTCGCACACGTGCTTGAGCACCTGATGTTCAAGGCCACCGGCAAGCTCAAATCCGGCGATTTCAGCCGACGCGTGGCTGCCCTGGGCGGACGCGAAAATGCATTTACCAGCAAGGATTACACGGCGTATTTCCAGCAGATCGAAAAGTCCCGCCTGGAAAAAGTGATGGAGCTGGAAGCGGACCGGATGGCGAACCTCAGGTTCAACCAGGATGAATTCGCCAAGGAAATCCGGGTGGTGATGGAAGAGCGCCGCTGGCGTACCGACGATCAGCCGACAGGGTTGCTCTATGAGTCGCTGAACGCGACCGCCTTTGCCGCGCATCCGTATCATCATCCCATCATCGGCTGGATGAGCGACCTGCAACATATGACGCTCCAGGATACGAAGATATGGTACGAGCGCTGGTATGCGCCGAATAACGCGACCATGGTCGTATCCGGCGACGTCGATGCGACGCAGGTCCATGCGCTCGCGGAAAAACACTTCGGCAAGATTCCCGCGAAGCGGCTGCCGGCCCGCAAACCGCAGGATGAACCGCAGCAGCGCGGCGTGCGGCGCGTCTCTGTGAAGGCCCCGGCGGAGAATCCGTATGTGGCGCTCGCGTTCAAGGTGCCGACCTTGCGCGACGTGGAAAAGGATCAGGACGTCTATGCGCTCGAAGTGCTTGCGGCGGTGCTGGACGGCTACGACAATGCACGGCTGAATGCAAAACTGGTGCGCACCGACAGGGTCGCCAATTCGGTCGGCGCCGGCTATACCAGTATCGCGCGCGGGCCGGTGCTGTTCCTGCTGGATGGCACCCCGGTACGGGGAACGACCACGGAACAACTCGAACAACTGTTGCGCGCCGAAGTCGAGCGGGTCGCCAAAGAAGGCGTGTCGGAAGCAGAATTGCAGCGCGTCAAAACGCAGCTGATCGCAGGTCAGATCTACAAGCGCGACTCGGTTTTCGGACAGGCGATGGAAATCGGCGTGATCGAAATGACCGGCATCTCGCACACCAACATCGATCGCATCATTGAAAAACTCAAGACGGTGACAGCCCAGCAAGTGCAGGAGGTCGCTCAGAAGTATTTCGGCGACGACGCGCTGACGGTGGCGACGCTGATCCCTCTTCCGCTGTCAGAGAAGAAAGCTCCGCCGGCCGGCTTGCGTCACTAACCAACACGGATCCCGCCTCGGCGGGAATGCAATCCGTCACTTGCATGCGAATATGAAAAAACTGATCATTGTAGTCTTGGCGTTCTTCAGCCTGAACGCCCACGCCGCCCTCAAGATCGAATCGTGGACCCTGCCGAACGGCACCCGCGTATTGTTTGTCGAAAACCATTCGATCCCGGTCCTCGATATCAGCGTCGAATTCGATGCCGGCTCGCGCCGCGATCCGCAGGGCAAGGCGGGTACTGCGTCGCTCACAAATTCGATGCTGGCCCGTGGCCTGCGCGAAGCCTCTTCCCCTGTCGCCGAACCGGCGATGACCGAGGCTCAGATATCCGATGCGTTTGCCGATACCGGCGCACAACGCGGCGGCGGTGCCGGCATCGATCGCGGCGGCGCAACGCTGCGGACCCTGTCCAGTGCAAACGAGCGCGAGAAGTCGGTTGCCTTGCTGGCGCGGGTCCTCGCGCACCCTGGCTTTCCGGAAAACTTCGTCGCGCGTGACAAGGCGCGTTTCATTTCCTCCATCAAGGAAGACGAGACCAAGCCGGAGTCGATCGGCGAGAAGGCGTTCTGGCGCCTCCTGTATGGTTCGCATCCCTACGCAAAACAGGAATCCCCGACGACCGTCGAAGCGATCACACGCGAAGACCTGATCGCTTTCCATGCCGCGCACTATGTCGCCAACCGCGCCATCATCTCGATGATCGGCGACATTACGCGCGCCGAGGCGGATGCGATCGCTCAACAGCTGACCGTTCGCCTTTCGCGCGGGGAACCGCTGGCGGCTCTGCCGCCTGTGCCGCCTGTGCAAGGACAGGAGGAACGGATTGCCCACCCGGCCACACAAGCGCACATATTGATCGGCGCGCCCGCGCTGGCGCGCGGCGATCCCGATTTTTTTCCGCTCACGGTAGGTAACTACGTGCTGGGTGGCGGCGGCTTCGTATCGCGACTGATGCGTGAAGTGCGTGAGCAGCGCGGTCTCGCCTATAGCGCGTACAGCTATTTCAGTCCGCTCGCGCAACCGGGGCCATTCCAGGCCGGCCTGCAAACGCAAAAGGAGCAGGCCGACGAAGCACTGAAGGTCACGCGTAGCACCATTGCTGCATTCCTGCGCGAGGGACCGACGCCACAGGAACTCAAGGCGGCGAAGGATAATCTGATAGGCGGCTTTGCGCTGCGCATCGACAATAATCGCAAGATCCTCGACAATGTCGCCGCCATCGGCTTCTACAACCTGCCCCTCGATTATCTCGACACGTGGACGGCGAAGGTCGCCAAAGTCAGCGCAGCCGATATCAAGAGCGCGTTCAACCGGAAAATTTCACCCGACCGACTGGCCACCGTCGTGGTCGGCAGCACCAAGTAAGCATGCAAAAGAAACCAGGCAAGAAGCAGCAACCGAAACCAAACCAGGCCGGCAAAGGGCGTCCGCAACAGCAGATCCGTATCATCGGCGGACTATGGAAGCGCACCCCGCTGCCAGTGCTCGATGCCGAAGGCCTGCGTCCGACACCGGACCGCGTGCGCGAGACGGTATTTAACTGGCTCAATCATCTGTTTGACGGCAATTGGAGCAGGCTCGCCTTCCTCGACTTGTTTGCCGGCACCGGCGCGCTCGGTTTCGAAGCCGCCAGCCGTGGCGCAGCGCGGGTGGTGATGGTCGAACAAAATACACCCGCGGTTCGGCAACTGGAAGCAACCAAGGCTAAACTGAACGCTGCGCAGGTGAGCATCGTGCGCGGGGACGCACTCAGGGGCGCGCAGGACATGGTTACCCGGGATGCGGACGTGAGATTCGATGTGATTTTCCTCGATCCGCCGTATCATCACGACCTGCTGGCCAAGTCGCTGCCAGTATGCGCGCAACTGCTGGCGCCGGGCGGGTTGGTCTATGCCGAGTCGGAAATGCCGCTGGACGTCGACACACCACCGGACTGGCTGGCTGCCTGGAATGTAGTACGGGCTGATAAGGCGGGTATGGTCTACTATCACTTGTTGCAATGCAATACCCCCGCCGGATTTCAGGCATAATTGCGCGTTCTACTTTTGGTCAGGAGCCGAAATGGTCACAGCCGTATATCCAGGAACTTTCGATCCGCTTACACGGGGGCACGAGGACTTGGTGCGCCGTGCTTCCGGCCTGTTCGACAAGCTGATCGTCGGCGTGGCCGACAGCAAGAACAAAAAACCGTTCTTCACGCTCGACGAGCGCCTGTCGATCGCCAATGAGGTGCTGGGCCATTATCCGAATGTGCAGGTGGAGAGCTTCGCTGGACTGCTGAAGGATTTCGTGCAAGCGCATGATGCGCGTGTCATCGTACGTGGTTTGCGCGCGGTGTCCGATTTTGAGTATGAATTCCAGATGGCAGGAATGAATCGTTATCTGCTGCCGAACGTGGAAACGTTATTCCTCACCCCATCAGACCAATACCAGTTCATCTCGGGCACCATCGTGCGCGAGATTGCTGTACTGGGCGGAGATGTGTCCAAGTTCGTGTTTCCTTCAGTCGAGAAATGGCTGAAGAGCAAGATCAGTACATTAGGGACGTAGGCAGCAGGGGCAATCATGGCACTGATGATCACGGACGACTGTATTAATTGCGACGTATGCGAGCCCGAGTGCCCGAACGATGCGATATACATGGGCCCCGAGATTTACGAGATCGACCCGAATAAATGTACCGAATGCGTCGGTCACTTCAATGAGCCGCAGTGCCAGCAAGTCTGCCCGGTAAGCTGCATCCCGTTCAATCCCGCATGGCGCGAGACGAAGGAAGAACTGCAAGCCAAGTACGAAAAGCTGCAGGCGGAGCAGGGCGCTTCACAAAGCTGATTGGTCAAAACGCCAGGCGCACGCCGATTTGCTGTCCCACGCGCAGCAAGGTTCCATCGCCCTTGATCACGATCGCATTCATTCCGAACGTAATTCCACCATCGACCTTCGGATCGGCGCGATAGGTTCGCAGGACGTCGAGTGGATCAGGCCCGATCTTTCCGGTCGCCTGGTCGATCGACGGGATCGGACAGCGCGGGCATGGCTTCACCGGCTTCAGTACCGCCCCACCGACGTTGAGCGACTCCATGTGGTCTTCTTCGAACGCTTCCACGCCGCTGATCACGATGTTTGGACGAAACCGGTTCATCGGCAATGCGTCGCGACCTCGCGCCGTGAGTTTGTCGTTCAGGTCGGCAAGGGATGCTTCTGAAATGATCAGGATCGGAAAACCGTCGGCAAAGAGGGTGTACGCTTCGAGCCCACCCGTCCATCGGGTATTCGCGACGCGTTGCGAACCACAAGAGCGCACCAGCCTGCAAGGCACACCGAGGAACCGGGAGAGCCAGGCGGCCGTCTTGTCGTCGCAGTCCCACGCTTCCACGGTGTCGTTCCAAACGCGTACGTTTACTATCAGCGGCTCCGCGTCCTCCGGCAGCCAAAGAGGAACCTTCAGGATGGGCATGCCGGGTGCTCGCACGCTGAGTGCATTGCGCTTGATAAGCGGTTTGATCAGCGCCATTTTTGGATGCTCGCGCTGCGTCAGAAATTCTCCGTTGGCGTCGACCACCATCCACTCCCGGTCCGAAAACATATCGGTCGCTAACCCGGCGGCTGTCAATGTTGCTGCGCGCAACGAGATGCCGGCGCAGGATTTGATCGGGTAGATGTTCAGTTCGGCGAGGACGGGCATGTTCGGACGGCGTATGACTGACGGTGTGGTATCTTAGGCCGAACCGCTATTTGTGTGCAACGGCATCTGTTCCGGGTTTCTCACTCCGGTTGAGAAATCATGTGAATTGAACGGAAGTTGCTATTGATGGGATGAGCGGGGGGCACGGCTTTGAGCGCATGGAAACGCTGCGGCTTCCAGTGCTTATGCGATTGCCTGTCTAACGCCCGTCGTCGACTGCATCCAGTTCCAGCAGCACTTCAATGCAGACAGCTGCGAATAGTCCGCAGATAACCACACCCGTTAATATAACCACTCCGATGAACATGACCATCCTCCCTGACAGTATGTGGCTCGGGGAGAACACATGGTTCCATGGAGGAACGGCGGCAGGCGCAAATGCGGGCGAAGGGGCGCGCACACAGACCAATTGCGCTTGGGCTTCCTCGTTAGCTTGAGCTTCGCTCGTTAGATAGCCCATTGCTCAGTACGGAAACGGCAACAAAAAGCCCCGTTCTCACGGGGCTCTCAAGGGGTTCTGAAGTTTATGGAGCGTCAGGAAAACAATACGTTGGCTTAAACGTTAAACAGGAAGTTCAACACGTCACCATCCTTGACGACGTACTCCTTGCCTTCAGACCGCATCTTGCCCGCTTCCTTGGCGCCCTGTTCACCCTTGTAGCTGATGTAATCGTCATACGCGATGGTCTGCGCACGAATGAAGCCGCGTTCGAAGTCGGTGTGGATTACACCCGCTGCCTGCGGTGCAGTGGCCCCGACGGCGACAGTCCAGGCGCGCACTTCCTTTACACCTGCGGTGAAATAAGTCTGCAGCCCGAGCAGCTTGAAGGCGGCGCGGATCAGGCGATCCAGGCCCGGTTCGTTCATGCCCATGTCGGCCAGGAACGCGCCCTTGTCTTCGTCTTCAAGATCGGCGATTTCAGCTTCGATCGCGGCGCAGATAGCCACGATGGGCGCATTTTGCTCTTTCGCGAAGCCGGCCAGCTGGTCGAGCAGCGGATTGTTGGTGAAGCCGGAATCCGATACGTTGGCGACATACATCGCCGGCTTGGCCGTGATCAGGCACAGCGGCTTGATCAGCTCCATTTCTTCCGCGTCGAGGCCGAGCGCGCGTACCGGCTTGGCATCGTTCAGTTGCGGCATGATGCGCTCCAGAACTTCTACCAGCCTCGCCGCGTCCTTGTCGCCGGAGCGGGCCTTTTTGTTCTCGCGGTGGATCGCTTTTTCAACGGTGCCCATGTCGGCCAGCGCCAGCTCAGTCTGGATCACAGCGATGTCGTCCAGCGGGCTGACCTTGCCGGCGACGTGTATCACGTTCGGATCTTCAAAGCAGCGCACCACGTTGACGATGGCATCGGTTTCCCGGATATGGGCCAGGAACTGGTTGCCCAGGCCTTCACCTTTCGACGCGCCCGCAACCAGTCCGGCGATATCGACGAATTCTACGGTGGCCGGCAGGATGCGCTCCGGCTTGACGATTGCGGCCAACGCTTCGAGGCGCGGGTCGGGCACTTCGACGATGCCGACGTTCGGCTCGATCGTGCAAAAAGGATAATTTTCCGCAGCGATACCCGCCTTTGTTAGCGCATTGAAAAGTGTGGATTTGCCGACGTTAGGCAGGCCGACGATGCCGCATTTGAGACTCATGGTGTGTTACTTCACTTGAGAAAGGGATTAACCCGGTATTTTACCGTAGCGCAGGGTGGGGCCGGATTTAAAGCGGCTTGACGATGGACAGGTCAGGTTTTTCCACAAACTGCGCGAATGCGTCGCGCAACCGCTCGCCTTCGCTCATCGCCAGCTTCCAGTTAAGGATCCGGAAGTCGTGATTTGCGCCATAGTAGATGAAGTCGCTGCGATCCGGCAGTTTGCTGAGCGACAGCGAGCCGAGGAAGGTGCGCGACGGTGATACAAGAATGACATTGTCGAGCCAGCCGCGGTTTGCGCCGCTCCCGGCGCGGCGCCACGGCATTTGCTTGTCAAACCAGCCGGGCACGATGTGCCGGTTGAAGTGCGGGTAGAGCACCAGTCCGCCTTCAGGGTCGCCGGCTACGCGCGAATAGGGCAACGCGAGGTGGTAATCGATCAGGCCGCCATCCCAATAAGTACCGATCGGCGCGTGCGGGATACGGCGTACCGGTTCCATGATGAAAGGCAGCGTGCCGGAAGCCAGTAACGCCGCAGCGATGTTGTCGGGCGCGAGCGGTGCGAAATGCGTGTCGAAGGCATCGAACTTCGCTTTCAGCCAGAATGCCGGATCACGGCTGTCGCTGAACATGACCCGGGAAAAATGCTTTGCCAACTGCGTGCGCGAAACGAGGTTTCCCAATATTGCAGCGCCGAATCCGGCGGCCGCGGATATCGTGCGCTGGGGGGCTTGCAACAGCCTGCGGCCACGCGATGTCAGTATGTGTAGTCGATAATGCGGATGGCTGGTGATTTCGGCCTCATGGCCGCCGATGAAATCGGCAAGCAATTTCGCACAGGACTGCGTGACGAACTCCGCGGTCGGCTTGTGCGGATAGCATTGCCGGCTATAGAAGTCGCATAGGCGTTCGAATGCTGCAACCGGGTCGGCATGGCAGGCCGCAGCCATACGCCACGCGCCTATGGACGCGCCGATCAATGAGCGTTCGCGTGGCGCGGAAGGTAGCCAGCTGCCAAACAGCCATTGATCCAATCTCTGGAAAATCAGGCCCTTGGGTCCGCCCGCTGCGGCCGGGATGACTGCAATGTCTTTAGCGCGCAAGCCATGCTCGCGCATATGGGCCAGCGCTTGCGGGCCGGCGTGGATGGATAGTGCGCTCATCACTTCGATGAGGATTCCGGCTGCAGGAGAATAACGCCGGGACGCAACTGCTCTGCCGGAATCATCTTGTCGAAGGTCGCCCAAATGTAGGCCACCGCTCCGATGCAGATCAGGCAGGAGAGGGCGCCCGACACGATGCAGGTCCAGCCGATCCTGGTCGCATCGCGCCCGCGTTTTACCCTGGTGTCTCGCCATACCCATGCGCCGGGCAGCGGACTCTGCCCGCAGCGGAGGATCCTGCGCCCGATCACGATCATCGCAATCGAGGGAAGGACAGCGAGCGCGGCGAAACCGGCAAAAAGGTATTTCAGGGTGGCGATCGATTGCGGGCTCGGATTCATGGCGAGCGATGAATTGATAAAAGGCAGCACAAAAAACTGGAAGAGCGCGAGCACTGCGATGGCTACTGCAAACATTAACGACAACAGCAGCCGCCCGCGCCTTGTGGCACGTACGACTTCGAAAGGGGTTTCAACGGTCGTCATTTTGCCGCTGTATGCAGTTGCATCATCGCCGTCTCGAATTTTCCTTCGCAGAGCATAGGAATAACGTCGAGGCTTTTGGCTATTGCTTCATCGATCAACGGCTGCTCTTCCTTGCGGGGGCGATGCAGCACGAAGTCGACCACCTGCTGGTGCAGGTTCATCGTTCGCGGATGGCCGATACCGAGACGCAAACGCCAGTAGTCCTGGGTACCGAGTGCGGCGGTGATGTCTTTCAATCCGTTATGGCCGCCGGAAGAGCCGCCTTTCTTGATTTTCGCCACGCCCGGAGCGAGGTCGAGCTCGTCATGTACAACCAGGATTTCGTCGGGAGCTATCTTGTAAAAGCGCGCAAGGGCGCCGACCGACTGCCCGGAACGGTTCATATAGGTTTGCGGCTCGAGCAGCCAGACTTCCTGTCCGGCGATCGTCTTTTTAGCGGCGAGCGCGTTGAAGCGGGACTCGCGCGTCAATCCGCGGCCGGCCAGCGCATCGACCAGCCAGAAACCCGCGTTATGGCGCGTAAGTTCGTATTCCGGCCCCGGATTGCCGAGGCCGACGATAAGGCGTATGGGCATAATGTTGTTGTGTGTGTGTCTGACTGCCAAAACGAAGATACCGATTATCCCGGAAGTGCGCGACTCGCGTCCAACTTGGGTTGCATGCCGGATTTTTTTAGGGAAGGTCGATTGCACACCCAATAAAAAACCCGCCACAAGTGACGGGTTTTTCGATGCGGCAACCTCGGGAGGTTAGCCGCACGACGGCGTGAGCTTACTTCTTCTCAGCCGGCGGAGTTGCTTCAGCTGCCGCAGCTTCGTCGGCGGATACAGCGCCAGCCGGGATGCTCGCGGTTGCGATGGTCGGGTTTTCCTGGCCATGCAGCACCGGTGTAACACCGATCGGCAGTTTGATGTCGGACAGGTGCAGCGACTGGCCGACTTCCATGTTGGACAGGTCGACTTCGATGAACTCAGGCAGCGCGCTCGGGAAGCATGTGACGTCCAGTTCAGTCATCACGTGGCTGACGATGGCGCTGTTGAGCTTCACTGCAGGGGAGACTTCCGCGTTGACGAAGTGCAGCGGCACTTTGACGTGGATCTTCTGTTTTTCATCGACGCGCTGGAAGTCAACGTGCAGAACGAGCTGTTTGTATGCGTGCATCTGGAAATCGCGCAGCAGAACTTTCTCTACCTTGCCTTCGAGTTCCATGTCGAGGATCGACGAGTGGAAAGTCTCTTTCTTCAGCGCGTGGTACAGCGCGTTGTGGTCGAGTGCGATGTTGACCGGTGCGCTGGTGCCACCGTAGATGATACCCGGTGTCTGACCAGCATTGCGCAGGCGGCGGCTCGCTCCGGACCCCTGCTCACTGCGTGGGAATGCGATAACTTTCATTTTTAGCTCCAAAGATGCGGGGAATGCCCGCGGTATAAATCCCCCGCGACCAGGGGACCTTTAAAACCCTCGACCACAAGGGCGAGGGAGAAAACTTGATGACCCTTAATCCGCGAACAGCGACATCACCGAGTCACCCTTGGTGATGCGCTTGAATGTCTCGGCCAGTAATCCGGCGCAAGTCAGTTGGCGAATCTTGGGGCATGCCTTGGCGGCCGGCGACAGGGGAATCGTGTCGGTGACCACCAGTTCATCCAGCGGCGAATTGGTGATGCGCTCGATCGCAGGGCCGGACAGCACCGGGTGCGTACAATAAGCGATGACCTTTTTCGCGCCGCGCTCTTTCAGAACTTCAGCGGCCTTGGTCAGGGTGCCGGCGGTGTCGACCATGTCATCCATGATCACGCAGTTGCGGCCCTCGACTTCACCGATGATGTTCATCACTTCCGAAACGTTTGCTTTCGGACGGCGTTTATCGATGATCGCCAGGTCGCAGTTCAGGCGCTTTGCCAGGGCGCGCGCACGAACCACGCCGCCGACGTCCGGCGAGACCACCAGCAAATCGTCGTAGTCCTTGTGCACCAGGTCACCCAGCAGGATCGGTGATGCATAGATATTATCGACCGGAATGTCGAAGAAGCCCTGGATCTGGTCCGCGTGCAGATCCATGATCAGCACGCGTTCGACGCCAGCTTCCTGCAGCATGTTGGCAACCACTTTGGCCGAAATCGCAACACGCGCGGAACGCGGGCGGCGGTCTTGGCGGGCGTAACCGAAATAGGGGATCGCGGCGGTGATGCGGCCGGCCGATGCGCGTTTCAACGCATCGACCATCAGCATGATTTCCATAAGGTTGTCGTTTGTCGGCGCGCAGGTCGACTGCAGTACGAAGACATCCTTGCCGCGCACGTTCTCATTGATCTCGACCATGACTTCGCCGTCGGAAAACTTCGAGATGACCGCTTTGCCAAGGGGGATACCGAGTTGTTTTGCAACTCCGGCCGCGAGTTCCGGATTTGCGTTGCCGGTAAAAACCATCAGGTTCTCAAGCGCCATGCGATACCTAAAATGCAGTGAGTGTAAATGGTTGAAAAGCCGCCAATGTTTGACTTTCCAGTCCTACATGGGCGGCTTCTTTGATCTGTTGCGTCTTTGTATTTGAAGCTAATGAATGGCAGGGGAGGAAGGACTCGAACCTTCGAATGCCGGAATCAAAATCCGGTGCCTTAACCAACTTGGCGACTCCCCTACACGACCGGGTGTTTGCCGTTGTATTTCGCTAATCGCGCTATCCAACGTAAAACAAATTCTTGGCTACGACCTGAGCAAATGCGAGAGCGGATGCCGCTCTATCGCTCTGGCTTTCCATGCTTTCCAATTGGCTGGTCCGGTAGTCAGCACTCTGTCGAGTACCTGATTCGCTTCGTGTTCATGTTGAAACGCACAGAACACACAAGCACCTGAACCAGTCATTCTTGCTTCCCCGTAAGGCCTGAGCCATTCCAGGGCTTCAGCAATCGGCGGGAACAACTTGGCTGCCACGACTTGCAGGTCGTTTTTTCCGAAGCCCTTAGAGGCATCAGGAAAGTCCGTTATTCTGACGGCTTTTGAGTCTCTTGTCAATTCCGGTGAGGCAAATATTGACGCGGTGGGCACCGAAACACCCGGCTCGATCACCACGTACCAACAGTCGGGAGTTTTAACCGGGGCCAGTGCTTCGCCTACTCCCTCCGCAAATGCATTTTCGCCGAATACGAAAAACGGCACATCCGCACCGAGCTGTAGTCCGAGCGCCATCAGTTCGGCGCGTGTCAGGCCGGCTTGCCACAGATGGTTCAACGCAATCAACGTGGTTGCGGCATCGGACGAACCACCGCCCAGTCCGCCACCCATCGGCAATGACTTTTCGATCGCGATATCGGCGCCGAGGTTCCTTGTTTCCGGATTGAGGTTTGCGGCCTGCAAAAGTTTTGCCGCGCGGACGATAAGGTCGGATTGTTCCGGTACGCCGGCGACCTCGGTGGTGCGGCGGATTGAGCCGTCGTCACGCACGTCGAAGTGCAGCAGGTCGCCGCGGTCGAGCAGCTGGAACACGGTCTGCAGCAGATGATAGCCGTCCGCCCGCCTTCCCGTGACATGCAAGAACAGGTTGAGCTTGGCGGGCGCAGGGCAGTTGTCGAGCGTCCGGACCATCATTGGCGTGTCTGCCAGTTATCGATGACGATGCGGATGGAGACATCGCCCGCTTGCGCGGTGCTGCGATCGAGATCGATGCGCCTGGGGCGGCTCTGGGCGGCATCATCCTGCCAGGCCGCATAGTGAATGCGCCAGCCGTCGCGCGTCGCCACCTCTGTGGCCCGCGGGTTCGCAATGAAGCGCTTGCCGCTTGCGTCGACCGCGAAACCCTGCAGCCATCCGCGCAAGCCGGCGACCGGCAGCGGCCAGCCGAGCGTTTCGGCCACCAGCGCATCGACATCCGCCGCTGTGCGTGCAGGTTGGCCGCTCTGTGTAAGGCTTGCGCCGTCAGGCGTGACGTCGATGATAGCGACGGTCTGCCCTAGTGGCGACAGTAGAGTGATGCTGGTCTGCGAAGGATTTTGAGACCACACGAAACTGCCGTGCATCGCTTCTTCCCTGCCGTTATTCTGATACCGCACCGAAAGCCGTCCACCCAGATCGAGGTAGTGGGCATACAGACGGGAAGTGGCTGTCTGGGCGGTGGGCGGGACGGCGGCGGGCGGCGTCATGGTTGCACAGCCGCCCAGCAATAATGAAAGCGCCACGCGGGGCGCGTACTTCTGCAACATGCCTGCCTTTATAAACTCAGTTTGAAACGTGCCAGGGTGCTCTTGAGCGTGTCGTTTTGCGGATCCTTGGTCTGGGCATCGCGCCACAATTTCTGCGCGTCTTCCTTCTGTCCCTTGACCCATAGCACCTCGCCCAGATGCACGGCGATCTCAGCGTCGGGCCGCAATTCATAGGCACGGCGCAGCAGGGACTCGGCTTCCTTGAGCCGGCCCAGCCGGAATTGGACCCAGCCCATGCTGTCCATGATGAAGGGATCGTCCGGCGCGAGCTTGAGCGCCTTTTCGATCAGGGTAAAGGCTTCCTCGAGGCGGATATTCCGTTCCGCCAGCGAGTAGCCGAGCGCGTTGTATGCATGCTGATTTTCGGGGGAAATCTGCATAATCTTGCGCAGTGACGTTTCCATCACCTCCAGCTGATTGTCCTTTTCCGCCAGCATTGCATAGTCATACAGCAGGTCGGTGTTGTTCGGGAATCGCCCGGTGCCGGCTTTCAACACGTCGAGCGCTTCATTTACCTGGTTGGCCTCGCGCAGCATCTGCCCCTCGGCGATGATCAACTGGGTCTGTTCGCGTTCGCCGCTGGCACCGATCTCCTTCAGCATTTTGCGTGCAGTGGGGATGTCACCCCGCTTGGCGTAAATCTGGGCGCGCTTGATCTGGGCGCCGAAATAACCTTCGCCGGGCTCAATCTGCGCCAGCCATTTGAGCGCTGCTTCGCTGTCTTTCCGCTCTTCTGCGATCTGTGCGAGGAGCAGCAGCGCCTGGGTCGGATCGCGCTCTTCATCCGGCTGGGTGGACAGCTGGTCGAGGTAAGTGGTGAGGTATTTTTCGGCGGCTGGCGCATCGTTGACCTGTGTGCTCAATATGCCGAGTGCGAACAGCGTAGTCAGGTCTTTCGGCTGCTCCTTGAGCAGTGCCTGGAATTCGCTGCGGGCCTTTTCGTACTGCTTCTGGTCGATCAGCATGCGTGCCTGCGCCATACGTACATCGCGTGATTTCGGATAACGTTTCAGGAAGTCGGCAAGCACCTTGCTGGCTTCGGCCTTCTCCGGTGTCACTTGCGCCAGGGTCAGGATCGCCAGCTCGGAATCCGGCTTGGCTTTCAGCGCAGTCTTCGCTTCCTGTTGCGCGCGCGGGATGTTGCCCACGTTGAACGCGCCTTGCGCCAATGCGAGATGGCCTTCCGGCATTGCCATATACGGCTTGACCACGTCTTCCAGCAATGCGAATGCCGCGGTCTTATCCTTTGCGCGGGCCAGCATGCGCTGGATCTGGAATATCATCAGGCCGCGCGTCTGTGGCGCGGCGTCCTTCAAGCGTTGTTCGAGTATGGGCTTGGCCTCCGCCAGGTTGTCGCCGAGTACGATGAAACTTAAAAAATATTGGGCCGCTTCATCGGAATCGGGCGACAGGCTACGCCACAGCCGGACCGCATTGAGCGCTTCGTCCGAACGTTTTGCGCTCAGGGCAAGTTCCGCTGCCCGGCGAGCCAGGCGCGGATCGCGCGTCTGCTGGGCAAGGGTCAGCGAGGTGATGTAAGCGGACTGCCAGTCGCCCCGCTGGGCCGCGATTTCGGACGCCAGCAGTTTGTACAGAAGTTCATCTGTTAACTCCATTGCCGGCAATGTGTCCTCGGCCTGCGTTCCGCCGGATATTGCGCCGCCCCGGCGCGACAGTTTTTGCCGCTGCGGGCTTTTTTCTTTGCTGGCTGCAGAGGCGCCGTCCGTGTGGCCCGCCGGAGTTGCCGCTTGCGGAGGCCACGTCGCGCACGCAGACAGCGCGGTCGACAGAGTTACAATGAGAAGAACGTTTTTCAATGGATAGTCCTTGCTGATCAAGCTGGTTTTAATTCTACGCCCAACCGGCCCAGTATGCGCGCAGGTAACTCGTGCATGAGTGACGCATCACAAAAATCCCGGCCACGCCACATCGTCTGCACTAATCATGCCCGAACTCCCTGAAGTAGAAGTCACCCGCCGCGGCGTTGCGCCGCATATCGAAGGCAGGGTAGTGACCGCCGTCACGCTGCGCCATAGTGGACTGCGTTGGCCATTTCCAGCGGATCTGGCGGGCCAGCTGCATGGCCAGACCATCCGCCGCACCGGCCGGCGCGGGAAATACCTGCTGATCGGATTCGATCATGGCACTTTGATCATACATCTCGGCATGTCCGGGCATCTGCGCATCCTGTCGGCGGTCACTCCTCCGCAAAAGCATGACCATTTTGACTTGGTAATAGGGTCGCAACTTTTGCGCATGACCGATCCCCGCCGTTTCGGTGCGGTGTTGTGGCATGGACAAGAGGAAGGTGAGATCGACAACCACCTGCTGCTGCGCGGGCTGGGGATAGAGCCGCTGGAGGGAGCCTTTTCGGGTGCGGTCCTGCATCGCCATACGCGCAATCGCAGTGCCCCGATCAAGCAAGTGTTGCTGGCAGGAGACATTGTGGTCGGTGTCGGCAACATTTATGCGTCGGAAAGCCTGTTCAAGGCCGGCATCAATCCGAAGACGGCGGCTCATCGTATCGGCCTCGCCAGGTATGACAAACTTGCGCAGGCAATCCGTGAGACCCTGGCTGCCGCCATAGAGCAGGGCGGCAGCACGTTGCGCGATTTTATCGGGGCAGACGGGCAATCCGGATATTTCCAGCAAAGCTATTTTGTCTACGATCGCACGGGCCAGCCTTGCCGCCTGTGCGCCGCGCCGGTTCGGCAAATCAAGCAAGGGCAACGATCGACCTTTTACTGTGTAAATTGTCAAAAATGATCTCCAATGCTAGATTCGGGGAAATACTGCAAAGAAAATTGAGGCAAACGTGAGCAATCTGGTCCAAAGGTTCCAGGAATACAGCAGTTGGCGTAGCGGCGTCGTCACCGCGATCGAACGTTATCGCGCCTGGATAGGCGTCGCCAACCTGGGCGACCCGGCCAGCGATCAGCGTTTCTCACGTGTGCGGGCGCGGCTGGCGGACGACAAATTGACGATTGCCTTCGTCGCTGAATTCTCCCGCGGCAAATCGGAACTGATCAATGCGATTTTCTTCGCGGACTACGGCCAGCGCATATTGCCGTCGGCAGCCGGTCGCACCACCATGTGCCCGACTGAACTGCTGTATGACGAGACCTTTCCCCCATCGATCCGCCTGCTGCCGATCGAAACCCGGGCCCAGGCACAATCGACCAGCGATTTCAAGGAACAGAGCCAGGCCTGGACCGTCATGCCGCTCGATATTTCTTCCGCCGACGGCATGCTGGAGGCATTCAAGCAGGTCAGCCTGACCAAGCGGGTATCGGTCGAAGACGCTAAAAGCTACGGTTTGTACGATGAGACCGATCCGGACGCCGCGTTGGCGGTAGGCGCTGACGGACTGGTCGAAGTTTCGCAATGGCGTCACGCGATCGTCAACTTTCCGCACCTGTTGCTGAAACAGGGCCTGGTCATCATTGATACGCCGGGACTGAATGCGATCGGCACCGAGCCGGAACTGACCCTGAACCTGATCCCCAATGCCCACGCAGTGCTCTTCATCCTTGCCGCCGATACCGGCGTCACCAAGAGTGACATTGACGTATGGCGCGATCACATTGGCGCCGGAGCGGGCCGCATGGTGGTGCTGAACAAGATCGACAGCATGTGGGATGAATTGCGTGGCCCGCAGGAAGTAGAGCAGCAGATCGCCAGGCAGGTCTCGAACGCCGCACACACGCTCGGCGTCACTGAGCACCAGGTATTCCCGGTTTCTGCGCAAAAAGGGCTGGTCGGCAAAGTTACGGCCGACGCCGACATGCTGAAAAGAAGCCGATTGCCGCAGCTCGAAAACGCCTTGTCCGGCGAACTCATCCCGGGCAAGCAGGGCATCATTCGTTCCCAGCTCTCGACCGATATTAACGAGCTGACCGCATCCAAACAGGCATTGCTGGCGTCGCGCACCCGTAACGTGGTCGAGCAACTGGTCGAACTGAAGAGTCTGCGCGGCAAGAACCACTCGATCATCGAGCACATGATGAAGCGCATCGAGCTCGAGAAAAAGGAATTCGACAGCAGCCTGCTAAAACTGCAGGGCACGCGCGCAGTTTTTACCCGGCTTTCCACCGAAGTATTTACCAGCCTCGGCATGGATATCCTGAAAGAAGATATCCGCAAGACGCGCGAAGCGATGGACAAAAGCAAATTCTCTTCAGGACTGCGCCATGCTGTGCGGCACTTCTTCGAGCAGGCGCGCAACAACCTGATATCGTCGGGACAGAAGATCGATGAAATCACCGAAATGATGACGGTGATGTATCGGAAGTTCTCGACAGAGCATGGGCTTGCGGTGTCGACGCCTATGCCGTTCACGCTCGACAAATATGAGCAGGAACTGAAGATGATCGAAGGCGTTTACCAGAAGCAGTTCGGTACTGCGACCCTTCTCACCACGCCGCAGGTTGTACTGATGCGGAAGTTTTTCGATTCCATTGCGTCGCGCGTCAAACAGAGCTTCCTCCAGGCCAATCGTGACGTCGAGGCATGGCTGAAAGTAGTGATGGCGCCACTCGAGGCGCAGATCTGGGAGCACAAGACGCAACTGAAGCGTCGCAAGCAATCCATCGAGCGTATTCACATGGCAACCGACAGCCTGGAAGACAAAGTGCAGGCTTTGGAAAAAATGCAGGCCGACCTGGAATCGCAGCAAAGAACGCTGATACTGCTCGAAGCTGAACTGAAGAAAGCGATTGCCGTCGAACTCGAATCCCTCAAAGTAGCCGCATAAATGAAAAGTGTAGTTGGAAGGCAGGACGCCGCTGCAGGCGGAGCGGCGCAATTCGTCGATCCGACATTCTCCGAAGCGGTAATTCACTGGCAAAAGCAGCACGGCCGCCATGCTTTACCATGGCAAAACACACGCGACGCGTATCGCATCTGGCTCTCCGAAATCATGCTGCAGCAGACACAGGTGACTGCAGTGATTCCGTACTATCAGCGTTTCCTGGTGAGTTTTCCGGACGTGGGTTCGCTGGCCGGAGCGCCATCCGAAGAAGTGATGGCCCATTGGAGCGGCCTCGGCTATTACTCCCGCGCGCGCAACCTGCATCAATGCGCGAAGCGCATCGTTGCTGAGTACGGCGGCGCATTCCCGGGCGACCCTGGGCTGCTCGCGCAAATGCCAGGTATCGGGCGTTCGACAGCCGCCGCGATCGCGGCGTTCTCCTGCGGAGCACGCGCAGCCATCCTCGACGGTAATGTCAAACGCGTTTTTTCCCGGGTGTTCGGCATCGATGGCTATCCCGGTGCAAAACCGGTCGAGGACAAGCTGTGGCAGCGCGCCGTCGCATTGCTGCCCGAGCGCGATGTGGAATCTTACACGCAGGGTCTGATGGATCTCGGTGCGACGCTATGCACACGCAGCAAGCCATCGTGCGGCTCCTGTCCATTGGCGCAGCGGTGCGTCGCACTGGCGACGAACCGCGTGAATGAACTGCCGATGCGCAAACCCAAAAAAGCGGTGCCGGAAAAGTATACGACGATGCTGGTCATTACCGATCGCGACAGGGTCTTGCTCGAGCAACGCCCGGACAGCGGCATATGGGGAGGGCTGCTGTCGTTGCCGGAAGCCGAACCACTAGTCGCTTCGGAACTCGGATTCGAACAAATGCTTGCGCCTACGATTGCGCCGTTCGGCGTGCCCGACACATGCGAGCGCTTGCAGCCGTTCTCGCATGTCTTCACCCATTTCAAGTTGCATGTGGCGCCTTATAGGGTCAGGCTGGCACGTCGCATCGAGATGGCGGCCGAAGCTCGGCATGTTTGGTATCAGACGGATAAACTGCAGGATGCGCCATTGCCGGCGCCGGTCAAGAAGCTGTTACTGGCGGTGTTTCGCGATAACGACCTGCTGTCAGCAGCCTAGGGCCCGCGCAGGGATAAGTTGTTCGTTTTGGCGGTCGTAGCGGGATGTAACCCCAGGGGGCCGCCTAGGTGCGCCCGACACGACGCAGTGCCGGCACTGCCAGCGGCGGGCAACACGTTCGCGAGCAGAAAATAGTATCAGGCTCTATGCAGTGCGCCCGCTACGGCCAGCAAAAATGTCGACTTATTCCTGCGCGGGTCCCCAGTAGCGCTACTCGTAATTCCCGGACCGCTGTGGTCACAGGATCTTGTGTTGTTGCAGGTACTGGTAGACGATGGACAACCTGTTGTGCGCGTTGTCCAGTTCCAGAAGTTTTTGACGCGCCTTCAACGGGATCGGCAGGATTTCACACCAGCGGTTGGCTACCCACGCCGCGCTCTCCAGTTGCATCGGGCGCGCGAACGGGCTGTCAAAAGCATCCCCATGTTCCGCCTGTCCCTTGGCATCGATATCGTCGAGCACCAGCTTCAGGGTCTTCGCGCAACTGACGTGCATGTCGCTGATCGGGATGTCGCGGTCGGCCGCGATCATCTCAATCCGTGCTTCCAGGCGCAGGTCGGCCAGTGCGCGCGTCTCAAGGATGCGAAAGCGCTCGCCGCCACGGGAACGCAACATCATCACGTCCATGCCTGACATATCCGACTGCGAGATGTAGGCGAGGCATCCGACTGCTTCCGGATCGGCCGTCCCGGTCTTGAGCAAGACGACGCCGAACGGTTCGTCGCGCTTCATGCACTCGCGCAGCATATCGACATATCGTGTTTCGAATATCTTCAGCGGCAGCACACCGCCCGGGAATAGAACTGTCTTTAGCGGAAACAGCGGAACCCAGGCATTGTTTCGTAGCATGTTCGATCTGTGTAGTCGGACTCAGGCAAGTTCGCGATGACGCAACAGCACCCGCTCGTTGGCACGGAAATGGCGGGCAAGCTGCTCCACCATGTAAACCGAACGGTGTTGCCCGCCTGTGCAACCAATCGCGACGGTCAGGTAGCTGCGGTTGTCGTTCTTGAACGCCGGCAGCCATTTCTCGATGAACGTGCGTATGTCGTTAAGCAGTTCGGCGACATGGGCCTGGCTGTCGAGGAAGGTGATGACCGGCTCATCGCGCCCGGTGTAGGGCCGCAGCGCGACGTCGTAATAAGGATTTGGCAAAACGCGCACGTCGAATACCAGGTCCGCATCGAGCGGTACGCCGAACTTGAAGGCGAACGATTCGAACAATACTGTCAGCGGTGACCGGTCGGTATCGACCAGGTCCTTGATCCAGGCGCGCAGCTTATTGGCGGAGAGGCCCGAGGTATCGATCACGTGGCCGATACCTTCGATCGAGGACAGCATCTCGCGTTCGCGCAGGATGCACTCGGTCAGGGTCGGCTGGTCGCCGGGGTTCTGGCTGGAGCGGATCCGGTGCGACAAAGGATGGCTGCGCCGTGTTTCCGAGAAGCGCGTAATCAGCGATTCGGTCTTGGCGGTCAGGAACAATACCTTGACGTCATGGCCTTCGTTTTTGAGGATGGCGATGTCGGCCGGCAGGCTGGCGAGCGAATCGGCGCTGCGTGAATCCATAGCCACCGCAAGCGGTGCTTGCTCCCCCTGGTCGATGCGGGTTGCTACCAGTTGGCGCAACAGGGTGGGTGGGAGGTTGTCAACGCAGAAATATCCGGCGTCTTCGAGGGCGTTGAGCCCGACCGACTTGCCTGAACCGGAAATGCCTGTGATAAGGATAATGCGCATAGGCGGTTATGATACCGCAATGGCTACGTGGTAGCGGTGCGCAACGGGCCTCATTTAACTGCGCGCGCCTCTATTCATTGCCCATCGCTTTCTGCTGCCGCTCCATGAATTCCTTGAGCGTATCGATGCCGCGCAGCTGCAGGATGGTATTGCGTACGGCGGCTTCCAGCAACACCGCAAGGTTGCGGCCGGCCTCGACGGGGATGACCACTTTGCGTATCGGCAGGCCAAGCACTTCTTCGGTCTGTGAATGCAACGGCAGTCGTTCGTAGTTTTCTTCGAGGGTACTGCGGCGGACCAGGTGCACAATCAGTTTCAGGCGCATCTTGCGCCGCACCGCGGTTTCGCCAAAGATGGTCTTGATGTCAAGCAGGCCGAGGCCGCGCACTTCCAGCAGGTTTTGCAACAGGGGCGGGCAGCGGCCCTCGATCATGTTCGGTGCGATGCGCGAAAATTCGACCGCATCGTCAGCCACCAGGCCGTGATTGCGTGAAATCAGTTCCAGGCCCAGTTCGCTTTTGCCCAAGCCGGACTCACCGGTGATTAATACGCCAACACCGAGCACGTCCATGAACACGCCGTGCATGGTGATGCGTTGGGCCAGTTCTTTCGAGAGATAGACCCGCAGGTAATCAATGACCTGGGCGGCGGGCAGCGGCGTGGAAAACAGCGGAATGTTTTTCTCGTCGCACATCGACAAGATGAACGGCGGTGTTTCCAGACCCTGCGCGATGATGAACGCCGGCGGCTCGCCGGCCACCATCTCTTCGGTCTGGGCGTTGCGCACTTCCGGCGTAAGCCGGTTGTAATACTCGATTTCCTGATGACCGAAGACCTGGATGCGTCCGGGGTGGATCAGGTTCAGGTGGCCGACCTGGTCGGCTGCAGAAGTCGCATCGCCCGATATGCGCCGCTCGCCACCGGGGAAGCCGGCAAACCAACCGAGCTGCAGCGCTTCCCGCGTGTCGTCATAGAGTTGCTGAATTGTCAGCGGTGCGGATAAGCCCATGGCCCTTATTGGTGTCGTTTTTTAGTATTGTTATGCATGCACGCTCGGCTGCCACGCAAGTATGCGTGCATGGACCGATGCCGCGTCGGGATCGGTTGCGAGCACATGACGGAATGCTTCGTCGGAAAACATTTCGGCGATTTCGGACAGGATCTCGAGGTGTTGCTGCGTTACCTGGTCGGGAATCAGCAGAAACACCAGCAGGTTTACCGGCTGTCCATCAGGAGATTCGAACGGAATCGGATCTTTCAGTCGGACAAAAGCCGCCAGTGGCGCTTTCAATCCCTTGATCCTGCCGTGAGGCACCGCGACGCCGTGGCCCAGTCCGGTCGAACCCAGTCGCTCCCGCGCGAACAGGTTGTCCGACACAACAGACCGGGCTATGCCGCAGTTATTTTCGAAGATCAATCCTGCTTGTTCGAACGTACGTTTTTTGCTGGAAACTTCCAAGTCAAGAACGACGTTGTCGCGTGCCAGGATTTTGGCTAGGTTCGTCATATTACGATAATGGTGCATCGCACAAAATAAGCTATCGAAACGAATTATAGGCTTCTTTCCACGTCGTGCAATACCGTTACAGCTGATGGACCTCAGGAAACTGTATTCTGCACGGTTTTTTCACGTGGCAACTGTTTCTTTGTGTCCCGAGCCTCGAAAAAGTTTCCTCAAAGAATCTCTCCGCCCTTTTACTGGCGGGCATTTCGCAGGTTGGGCGGCCGCTGTCCGGTTGAAAAATTGCTACGCCAAGGATTGATGTCGAGTCCCCCGCGGCGCGTATATCGCGCATACACCGACAGTTTTTGGGGCCGGCATTGCCGCAGGATATCCATGAATATCCGCTCCACGCATTGCTCATGGAATTCATTGTGCTCGCGAAAACCGATCAGGTAGCGCAGCAATCCCTCCTGGTCGATTTGCGGCCCCACGTAGCGAATCTGCACGCTGCCCCAATCCGGCTGACCTGTGACCAGGCAGTTCGATTTCAGCAAATGAGAAACCAGTGTCTCTTGCACACCTGGTACTTCTGTATTGGCGCGTAACAGCGATGCGTCGGGATGATATTCGTCCACCTCGATATCGAGGCGATCCAGCGGCAGGCCCTCCAGTTCGCCCATCCGCATGCCGGGAAACATGTCCGGTGTGACCAGGTTCACCTGCACCGGTGCGCCGAACCCTGCCGACAAGTCCGCACGCAGCAAGTCCAGTACCGCATCGTGACCCGCGACCCTGGTCTGGTTAAACGAGTTGAGGTACAGCTTGAACGACTTCGACTCGATAATGTTGGGAGAGTCGGCCGGTACCGTGACGGTTGCCATTGCAACTTGCGGTTTGCCGCGCATATTCAGCCACGACAGTTCATAGGCATTCCAGATATCGACGCCGAAAAACGGCAACGTGCCGGCAATCCCGAGTTCGTCGCGCTTGTCCTGGCGAGGGATCGGGAACAATAAGGACGGGGTGTACTTCGCCTGGTAAGACGTCGGTTTGCCGAGCGGCGACGCTTCCGGCTGGTTGGGTGTAGTCATGACAAGATTCACAGATACATTGATACAAAAACTGGCAGGGTTACCCCGATTTTATGACAACCACCGAAACAGCGGTTTCGTTCAGGCCTTCAACCGGAACGGATTGAAGTCCGTTTCACGGTCGTAAAAATCCTCGTTTTCTTTCCGTTTCAGGAAATTGACTACCTTGTAGGTGACCGGCGTCATCACTACTTCCCAGCCGGTTTTCAGGAAATATTGTGCGATCGCGACCGCAATCAATTGCTGGTTGGACCAGATGCCGTAGAACGCAATCACATAGAACAGGCTGGAATCGACCAGTTCTCCGCACAAGGTGGAACCGATGGTGCGCGTCCAGAGTTTCCGGCCCTGGCTCCACACTTTCATTTTCGCCATCACGTAACTGTTGACGAAGCTGCCGCACCAGAATGCGATCACCGACCCGGCGACGATGCGGGGCGTGTTGCCGAACACTGCGGCGAGATGCGTCTGATACTCGGCATTGAACGGATCGGCGGCCGGCTTCAGAGCCAGCACCACGGTCGACATGATGGCCGCGAAAATCAGCGCGCCAAAGCCGGCCCAGATGACGCGACGGTCGCGCCCGTAACCGTAAACCTCGGTCAGGATGTCGCCAAAAATATAAGACACCGGAAAGAACAACACGCCTGCGCCAAAAGTCACCGTGCCGAGGAGAGGCAAGGTCACTTCCGCCGCCTTGGCTGCGCCGATCAGGTTTGAGCAGAGCAGTATGGTGACGAATGCCGCCATGACGAAGTCATAGTACTTGTATTGCCCGATCGGGCGCGTTACGGCCGATGGATTCGTCATTTTCGTCATGGCAGGCGGTCCTCGTTCATCACAGGAATAGCTTATATGCCGGATTCTCGCTTTCATCCCGATACCGGTAACCGAGCGTGGAAAGGAATTCGCGGAAGGCTTTCATTTCCTTCTTGGGTACCTGCAGGCCGACCAGGATGCGGCCGACGTCGCCGCCCTGGTTCCGGTAGTGGAACAGGCTGATGTTCCAGTTCGGCGCCAAGTTTTCGAGGAAGCGCGTCAGCGCGCCGGGGCGTTCCGGGAATTCGAAGCGGTACAGCAGCTCGTCATGCGCCAGCTCGCTCTTGCCGCCTACCAGATGGCGGACGTGCAGTTTGGCCAGCTCGTCATGCGTCAGGTCTACCGTTTTGAAACCGTGCTTCTCGAAATTCTTTGAGATCTTCGCCGACTCATCGCGGTTGGAAATCTGTAGGCCGACGAATACATGCGCCGCGTTCGAGTCGCTGATCCGGTAGTTGAATTCGGTGACATTGCGCGGACCGACCAGCTGGCACAGGCGCCGGAAGCTGCCGCGCTCCTCGGGGATGGTCACCGCAAACACTGCTTCGCGTGCTTCGCCGACTTCGGCCATTTCGGCCACGAAGCGCAGGCGGTCGAAGTTCATGTTGGCGCCGCTGGTGATGGTGACCAGGGTTTCATTCCTGACCGGCTTCTTCCCGGCCGCGGCGCGCTCGACATAGGCCTTGGCGCCGGCCACCGCCAGCGCACCCGCCGGCTCGAGGATGCTGCGCGTATCCTGGAACACGTCTTTGATGGCCGCACATACTTCGTCGGTGTCGACCAGGATCACGTCATCCACATACTGCTTCGCCAGACGGAAGGTTTCCTCGCCGACCAGTTTGACCGCGGTGCCGTCGGAGAACAGGCCGACATCGGACAAGGTAACCCGGCGGCCGGCCTTGAGGCTGCGTGCCATCGCATCCGAATCCGTGGTTTGCACGCCGATGACCTTGATGTCGGGGCGCACCGCTTTGACGTAGGCCGCCACGCCGGCAATCAGGCCGCCGCCGCCGATCGCGACGAAGATGGCATGTATCGGCCCTGCATGCTGGCGCAGGATCTCCATGCCGATGGTGCCGGCCCCGGCAATCACGTCGGGGTCATCAAACGGATGGACGAAGGTCAGCTTGTGCTTCTTTTCCAATGTCAGCGCATGGTTATAAGCATCGGTATAGGAATCGCCAGACAGAACGACTTCACCGCCTCGCGCCTTCACCGCTTCGATCTTGACCTGCGGTGTAGTGGTCGGCATCACGATCACAGCCCGGCAATTGAGCTTGTTGGCCGAGAGGGCTACTCCTTGGGCATGATTGCCGGCCGATGCGCAAATCACGCCGCGCTTCAGCTGCGCAGGCGACAGGTTTGCCATCTTGTTGTAAGCGCCACGCAGCTTGAAGCTGAACACGCTCTGTATGTCTTCACGCTTGAAATGAATCTGGTTATTCATGCGCCCTGAGAGAGTGGGAGCGAGTTCGAGCGGCGATTCAACCGCGACTTCGTAGACGCGGGCGGTCAGGATTTTTTGCAGGTAATCAATGGTCATGGCTGTAATTTCAAGGTCCCGGGCTGTCGGGGTTACGCGCGGGGAACTGATCATTATAATGGACGCCCTTGCCCAGACTTGAATTCACCCTTTACATGCGTTCCCGATTTTCCATGCATACTCGCGACTCCGCGCCGCACCTTCTCTCCCATACATGATCGAATCTGCAATCCGTTGGCTTTTCGCCGTTCTCGCCGTGCCTGATGTCGGCCTGACCTCGATATTTGTCATCAGCGTCCTTTCGGCCACTCTGCTGCCGCTCGGGTCGGAGCCCGCGGTCTTCGCCGTGATCAAGGCAAACGCCGCATTGTTCTGGCCGGCGATCGCTGTGGCGACAGTCGGGAACACCCTCGGCGGCATCATCGACTACTGGATCGGCTACGGCGCAAAGCAGGCGTTTGCCAAAGAACGGGAAAGCCGCTGGTTCGGGTGGCTGAAGCGATACGGCGCAAAGACGATGTTGTTGGCCTGGCTGCCGGGCGTAGGCGACCCGCTCTGTACCTTGGCAGGATGGCTCAAGCTGCCGTTCTGGCCATCGGTTTTTTACATGGCGATCGGCAAGCTGTTGCGTTATCTGACGATGACGACGTTGTTGCTGAATGTGCCAGATGGTTTCTGGCGCATGGTCGCCAGTTGGTTTTGAGAAGTGATGAATCGGCGCGCGCTGGTCATTGCTCCCTGTTTTGGCCGCACTGAATGTAAGGCTGTTGCCGCTTGGTGCAACGCAATACGGTAAAATGCTTTTTTAGGGTTAGTCGGACTATTTTTGATGAACGCCCCCGCACAAATTCAAGCTCTCCTTGCTGACGCCCCTGCCGGCGCAGTACCCTCGCGCTTGCGTGAGATCCCATATAACTACACTTCGTTTTCCGATCGCGAGATCGTGATGCGCCTGCTGGGCGAAGACGCCTGGCGCCTGCTCGACGAGTTGCGCAGCGCACGCCAGACTGGCCGTTCGGCGCGGATGTTGTACGAAGTTCTCGGCGATATCTGGGTGGTAAGGCGCAATCCTTACCTCCAGGACGACATGCTGGACAACCCAAAGCGCCGTCAGGCTTTGATCGATGCACTCAACCACCGCCTGGCAGAAGTCGAAAAACGCCGCCTGACGACCGACCTGGCCGAGGCAGGCGATGCGAATTCGATCCGTCGCAGCGCAAACGTCGAAGCGCTGGTCCATGCGGCAAGGAAGGCAGTCGCCGATTTCGCCAGCGAGTTTCGGCAGACTTACGATTTGCGCAAGCGCGCCACCAAGGTACTCGGCCGCTATACCGCCAAGGACAACGTCAAGTTCGACGGTTTGTCGCGCGTCTCCCATGTGACCGATGCCACCGACTGGCGCGTCGAATATCCGTTTGTTGTGCTGACGCCCGATAGCGAAGACGAGATGGCCGGCCTGGTCAAAGCCTGTATCGAACTCGGGCTGACCATCATCCCGCGTGGGGGCGGCACCGGTTATACCGGCGGCGCCGTTCCATTGACGCCGTTGTCCGCCGTGATCAACACGGAAAAGCTCGAACAGCTCGGTGCTGTCGAGATAACCATGCTGCCGGGTGTCGACAGGCCATACGCGACGATTTTCTCAGGCGCCGGCGTAGTCACCAAGATAGTCTCCGATGCCGCCGAA
>JAQGMD010000452.1 GCA_028292565.1 Burkholderia sp.
CGAGCTGCTGACCGGCCAGGTGCTGCGCGTGATCTTTTCGCTTGATACGGACAAGTTTTATTTGCCGCGGGTTGAGCGCTTCGGGGCATCGTTAATTTAGGTGGACCCAGGTTGGGTTGCCAATCCCAACATTCACACTCAAATAAAAGCCAGCCGTGGTTCAGGGGATGAGTGTTGGGATTGGCATCCCATCCCATCCTACTCCTGCTGCTGATTCTGATCCCTGATCACCACCGCGGCCAGGCCGCAATCGCGGCTTCCGCAGCTACATGGTTAAGCGGCCGTGAAAAATAATATCCCTGCGCGTATTCAACGCCGAGTTCCCGCAACTGCGCCAGCTGGCCCGCGCTCTCCACACCTTCCGCAATGATGTCCATGCCGAGGGTGTGGGCGAGGGCGACGATGGTCTGGATGATCTCCGCATCCTTGTGGTCGCGGTCCATCCTTCTCACGAACGAGGCGTCGATCTTCAGGGTGTTCACCGGGAAGCGGTGCAGGTAGGAGAGCGACGAATAACCGGTGCCGAAATCGTCCATCAGCAGCTTGATCCCCTTGCTGCGCAACTTGATCAGCACCGCCGCGGCTTCTTCGGCATGGGCCATGATGACGGTTTCGGTCACTTCAAGCTTGAGGCTGTGGGTGCCGAGGCCGGTCTCCTCCAGCACCTGCTCGATCTGCTCCATCAGGTTCGGTTGGGCGAATTGCCGCCCCGCCAAATTGACGCTCATCTCCAGCGCCGAATACTCCGGGAATTTGAGCTGCCAGGCACGCATCTGCCGGCACGCTTCACAAAGTACCCAGCGTCCGATATGCACAATGAGCCCGGTTTCCTCCGTTAATGGGATGAACTCGCTGGGCAGCACCAGGGTGCCGTCCGGACGGCGCATGCGCACCAGTGCTTCGAATCCGCTGATCCGTCCGCTCGTGAGGCAGACGATAGGCTGATAGTGCACTTCGAACTCCTGGCCGTTGACCAGCGCCTGGCGCAACTTGGTCTCCATGTCGAGCAGCGCCAGGACACGCTCGCGCAGGTTGGACTCGAACACTTCGCAGCACGCGCCGCCACGCGACACCGCGCGGTGGTTCGCGGTTTCCGCATCGCGCAGGATATCGGCGGCGTCGGTGTAGCCAGGCTTGCTCAGCACGATGCCGATACTCGCGGTGGTGTACACCTCATAGTTCTCGAGTTTGTACGCCGGCACCAAAGCGTTCTGCAACTGGTCGGCGAAGCGCATTGCCTCGCCCGCATCCTGCACGTCGTGGAGCAGAATGGCGAATTCATCGCCGCCCAGATGCGCAACCGTCTCGCCCAGCCGCGGTCCCGCGCTCAGCCGCGTTGAGACGTTGATCAGCAACTGGTCGCCGGCGATGCGACCCAGGCTGTCGGTGATCACACGAAAGCGGTCGAGGGTAAGCAGCAGCAGCGCGAAGCGGAAGTCGCTCTTCACGATCGACTGTTCCAGCGCATCGTTCAAGTGCTCCAGCAGTGATGTCCGGTTCGGCAGTCGGGTGAGCTTGTCGCGTAGGGATTCTTTCTCGATCACCGAGGCTATCATCACCCGTGCCGATGCGGCGCCGATCACACCGGCCAGCTGCGACTCGGAGACGCTCACCAATTCGGCATCGGCTTTATCCGGCCATTCCATACCGCGCTGCCGGGCATAGGCTGTAAACGTGGCCACCGCGCGGCTAGGGCCGAGAAAGCGCGACAGCAGCGCATGCAGGTCCGGCACCGATCCCTTGGCGCGCCACTCGCGCTCCGCATTGCCCGGCTCGTGCTTGAAGACGTCGACAAACAGCGCGGCCTGGGTTTGCTCGATAGCGGTCTGGCCGGTCATGACCGATACGCCGATATAGGCGCCTATGTTGGCCAGCATGCTCCACACCATCGCATGCGTGATCTCGTCCAGCCCGGTCAGCCCGAACAATTGCAACGGCCGCAGCAACGCAATGCCGAACGGCCCCTGTTCGAGCAGGCTGATCGGCAGCCAGCCGGAGCGGGCGAGGGCCGGCAGCAGCAATGTGTACGCCCAGACGGCGAAGCCGGCGCCGAGCCCGGCCTGTGCTCCCGAGCGCGTTGCCGCCTTCCAGTAAATCCCGCCTAGCACGACCGGCGCAAACTGTGACACGGCGGCGAATGAAATCAGGCCGATCGCGACCAGCGCGTAAGCTTCTCCGGCGAGCCTGAAGTACAGATAGCCGAGCATCATGCCGACCACGATGGTCACGCGCCGGATGCCAAGCAGCAGGCCGGACAGGTCCTCGCGATCCGCCACCTTCAGGCGCTTGGAGCGCAGCAGCACCGGCATCACCAGATCGTTGCACACCATGGTAGACAGCGCGATGCTTTCAACGATCACCATCCCGGTGGCAGCGGAAAGCCCGCCGATAAACACGAACAGTGCGAGTATCCGTTGATGTTCCGATAACGGCAGGGTGAGGACGAAGGTATCCGGATTGACCGAACCATCCGAGAAATGCAGCAGGCCGCCGAACGCGATGGGCAGTACGAAAATATTGAACAGCAGGAGGTAGAGCGGGAACAGCCACATGGCTTTGTTGAGATGCGTCTCGTTGACGTTCTCGACGACCGCTACCTGGAACTGCCGCGGCAGGAACATGATCGCCAGCATGGAGATGAACGCCACTGAAAACAGCGAGGCCCAACTCTGGAATATATCGGTGGAGGCGCCTCCCGCGCCGCCGATGGTGAATGCTGCTTTCGCTTGCGGCAATTGCGCCGCCTTGTCGAACAGATCGCTGAAGCCGTTGTACATCCCGTAAGTGACGAAAATCCCGACACACAGGAATGCGACCAGTTTGACCAGCGATTCGAAGGCGATGGCGGCCACCATGCCCTCGTGCCGCTCGGATACATCGAGATGGCGGGTGCCGAACACGATGGTGAAGGCGGCCAGGATCAACGCCACGTAAAACGCGGTATCGGTCAGGACCGGACCCGGGCCGGCATGCGCCGGAACGAGGCTCGGGTAACTGAGCAGGATATTGACGCTGGTGGAAATCGCCTTCAGTTGCAGCGAGATGTACGGCGTAACCCCGAGCACCGCGATTGCCGTGACCAGGCCGGCCAGTGATGCATTTTTTCCGTAGCGTGACGAAATGAAGTCGGCCAGCGACGTGATGTGATTATCTTTTGCGATGCGTATGATTTTGCGCAGCACCAGCCACCATAGCGCAGCCATGACAGTCGGTCCGAGATACACCGGCAGGAAGCCGATACCGCTGCTTGCGGCGCGTCCGACACTGCCGTAAAAAGTCCATGTGGTCGCGTACACCGCCAGCGACAACGAATAGACATAGGGGTTCGCAATAATGCTGCGTCCGCGTGCCGCTGCCTTGTCACCGTAATAGGCAACCGCGAACAGCAAACCGAGATAGGCGAACGCGACTAACGCGATGAGCCAGCCGGGCAGCATTAGTCACTTCCACGCCAATGTGGCAGGGCGCATGGTGTTACCTCTGCCTGACGGTGAGCGCCATCAATGCGATGAGCAGGGCCCAGGCGCCAAACACGTAGAGGTAGAGTAAAGGAATGCCGAGCACCGTATCAGGCCGGTTGAAGATGGCGAGTAGCGGATAGTTGAACAGCAGGTTCCCGAGTACGAACAATGCTACGAGGCGTTGACCCTTGACGTTAGGCTTGTTCATCCGCTTCTCCAAGGCTGGGGCTAGGAAGCTCTGATTCATATTGATACTTTTCCATCTTGTTTTCAAGGCGGAAATTATGAATTTGTGAGTTGCCTATGGTACTCCCTGCCGCGTGGAGAACGCGTTCAACAATTGTTCAACAGATTCAACGGCTTTGCGCAAAGCCGCAGCAATTACCCCATAACAATTTCACTGCCCCAATCTCGTTTTTCACTTGCTCGGGCTCAACGCGCGCACGCTCTTGTCCTTGCAGCCTGATCTTGTGCTGCAGCTTGCGGAACGTGCGATACGCATTCGCAACTTGCTGTGCCAGTCCGGCATCGATTAGCCCGAGGTCTCCGCACAATTTCAGCAAAGCGATATTGCCTATGTCTGCAGTCAGTTGCGGATACGTCGACGCATGCCGCAGCACCAGGAACTGAACGATGAATTCGATATCGATCATTCCGCCCGCATCGTGTTTCAGGTCGAACAGCATGGTGCGGTTGGGATGCGCATCCCGCATTTTCCTGCGCATTGCCAGCACTTCCTGCGCCAGCTTGTCTTCGTCGCGCGGCTGCCGCAGCACCTTTTCGCGAATGGCTTCAAAACGCGAACCAATCTCGACATCGCCGGCACAGAAACGGGCGCGCGTGAGCGCCTGGTGTTCCCATAACCATGCCGAAGTGCTCTGGTACTTTTCGAATGAGGCGACACTCGACACCAGCAAACCGCTGGCGCCATCAGGACGCAAAGCGATGTCGACATCGAACAGGATGCCGGAGGGCGTATGGCTGGTCATCCAGGTGATGAAGCGTTGCGCCAGTTTTGCATATAGCGCCGATGCATCCGGATGATCGTCGTCGTAGAGGAAGATCACATCGAGGTCGGACGCATAGCCGAGCTCCTTGCCGCCGAGTTTGCCATACGCGATGACTGAGAACTGGGGTACGTCGCGATGTCTGTTAGGCACGGTTTGCCATGCAGCCTGGACGGTGGCGGCGACCAGGATGTCCGCCAGCGCAGACAAGTGGTCGGCAAGCCGCTCAACCGTCAGCGCGCCTTCAAGGTCTTGTGCCAGCAGCCGGAACAGCTGCGCATGATGCAGTTCGCGCAGCACGTTCATCTGCTGCTCGGTGTCGCCTTCGGCGGCGATGAGCTGGCGTTGGCACTCATGCGCGAACGCGGCCCAGTCGGGAGCCGCCCTGAGTGTCCGGTCCTCCAGCAATTCATCCAGCAGGATAGGATGGCGGGTCAGGTATTTCGCCGCCCAGTCGCTGGCGTTCATCATCCGGATCACCCGTTCCAGGGTATGGGGGAATTCGGTGATGAGAGCAAGATAAGCCGCGCGGCGGGCGATCGCCTCGAAAAAGTCGAGCAGGCGGCCAAGTGTCGCCGTCTGGGCGTCGGCAGTCCTGGCGATGATCGCCACCGCGGAATTGATCAGCGCGAACAGCTTGTTGCGGCTGCTTTCCGGTAGCGATTGAAGTCGGGGAGACTGCCAGGTCGCCAGCAGGCGCGAAGCCGCGGTCGACGGGTCATCAAATCCAAGTGCCGCCAGCCGTGCTTCTGTTGTTTCGCGGCTGTCGGTGTTGGACAGCAATGCCGGTTCCTGTGTGGGGGAGGCCATGGCGGTGTCGGACTGCTGGCTGGTCTTGTCACTGAATATAGCGTCAAACTGGGCCGCCACAAGTGCGCGTTGGGCATCCAGTTCCGCCAGCAGCGATTCGGTATCGGCAAACCCCATCATCTTCGCCACCCTCAGACGGTCTTCGGGATTGGCGGGCAGCGTCTGGGTCTGCGCGTCATCGAGGTATTGCAGCCGGTGTTCCAGGTTGCGCAGGAATGCATAGGCATGTTGCAGTTGTTCGACTTCGTCGGCGGTCAACAGGTTCCTATCCACCAGGGTGTTCAGCGTCGTCCGGGTAGAGCGGTCACGCAGGTCGGGATCCCGCCCGCCGCGGATCAGCTGGAAGACCTGGGCCAGGAACTCGATCTCGCGTATGCCGCCGCGGCCCAGCTTGACGTTGGTGCTGCGTTCCGGATGGCGCATCTCCTGGCGCATGACTTCGGCCCGGATCTGCCCGTGCATGTTACGCAACGCCTCGATCGCGCCGAAGTCGAGATATCGCCGGTAGACGAACGGCCTGATGATCTGTTCCAGCTCCGCGATGTCTTCTTCACGCCCGGTCAGGGCCCGCGCCTTGACCCAGGCGTAGCGCTCCCATTCCCGGCCTTGCACGATCAGGTATTCCTCGACCATGCCGAAGCTGGCCGCGAGAGGGCCGGAGCCGCCGTTGGGCCGCAGTGCCATATCGACACGGAAGGTGAAACCGTCTTCGGTAATTTCAGACAAGGCGCCGATCAGCTTTTTCCCGAGCCTGGTGAAAAACTCATGATTCGACAGCGGGCGCTGTCCGGGCGATGTGATGTGCGTGTCGCCATGCTCCGGGTAGACGAAAATCAGGTCGATGTCGGAGGAGACGTTCAGCTCGCCGCCCCCCAGCTTGCCCATGCCCAGTACTATCATCTCCTGCGGCGCACCGGACTCTTCCCCGATCGGCGTGCCATGCGTGGCCGCCATTTCCTCCGCCAGCGCCGACAGGTGGGTTTGCACCGCGAATTCGGCAAAAGCGCTGATGGTTCCGACCACTTCCGCCAGGTCGGCACGGCCGCCAAGGTCACGTTCGATCAGGGTGGCCACGACCAGGTTGCGGACCCGGCGCATGGCGCGCGGCAGCGGGAATCCAGCCGCTGTTTCCTTTTGTAAAAGATGAGCAAAAATCGCGGGGCTAATGGATAATTCAGCAAGCTCCCCCACCTTGTCTGCCCGGTTCGATTCGGCATTTAGCCACAAGGCATAGAACCGCGAGGCGTTGGCACTGGTCAAATAAGATTGGATCACGTAGGTCGGACGGGGTAAGTTATCAGGATAATCTCGGGATGAAACTTGTTGTTTGACCGCAGAGACCGGTCGAAGCAGTTCGCAACGCAGTTCGAAAATGAACAACCGATAAAGTTTAAGCTGCTCATGTCCGTGCAAACAAGCTGTTCGCTCAACCTATAAATATAAATCTATTGTACGCCGGCTATGACTATTTGCCTTTCCGCTTGATGTCCAACGACCAACACAAACAGCCCCAAACTTCTTTTCCGTTCGCCGCCTTTTGGGCGGCGCTGGTGCAAGCTTATCGCACTCTCAACACTGTCACGCATCATGCCCTCAGCACGCTGTTCACGGCGCTGGTGGTTGCGTACTTCATTTTCTGTGCGCTGTTCCTCAGCCTGCGTTACGTGGTGTTACCGCAGATTGACAACTACAAGCCGGACGTGGAAAGCATGGTCACGCGCGCGCTCGGCAACAAGGTCTCGATCGCCACCATCAACGCCTCCTGGGACGGGCTGCAGCCGCATCTGTCGCTGGGCGACGTAACGATCCATGACAAATTCGGCAATGCCGCGTTGCGCCTGCCGAAAGTGGCAACCACCGTCTCATGGTGGTCCGTGGTCGCCGCTGACCTGCGGCTGCATACACTGGAGATCAGCCGGCCCGACATGGACGTGACACGGGACAGCGACGGCCATATCTATGTCGGCGGCATTTTCATCGACACCGGCAAGAGCGGCGACGGCAAGGGACTGGACTGGGTCCTGTCGCAACGCGAGATCGTGATCCGCGACGGCCGGGTGCGCTGGACCGACCGGAAGCGCGCCGCGCCCGAGCTGGTGCTCAATGACGTCGATATCGTACTGAATAATCAATGGCGCGAGCACCGCTTTGCGTTAAAGGCAACGCCGCCTGCCGCCTATTCCGCACCGGTGGACGTGCGGGCTGTCTTTCAACATCCGCACTTCACGCATAGCATCTCCGACCCGTCGCGCTGGAAAGGCGAATTGTATGCAGCCCTGAGCGATACCGACCTCGCTGTCTGGAAGGCCTATTTCGATTATCCGATCGAGGTACAGCAAGGCAAAGGATCGGTGCGCGCCTGGCTGAGTTTCGATCACGCCAAAGTGGCCGACTTTACCGCAGACCTGACGCTGGCCAATGTGGCAACGCGCCTGCGCAAGGACCTGGAGCCGCTGAGGCTGGCCCACGTCAACGGCCGGGTCTCGGTGCAGGAAGATTTCAATCCGCGCCTTGAAGATGGCACACCCACCTTCGGCGCCCATGGCCACGCAATAGCCCTTACCGATTTTTCATTGCAGACGGAAGACGGGCTGGTGCTGCCGACCACCACCATCAGCGAGCGTTACACGCCCGCCCGGGATGGCGAGCCGGAGAAAACCGAAGTCGCCGCGAAACTGGTCGACCTGCGCACGATCGCGGATTTCGCCGCAAGTTTGCCTTTGCCCGCGGCCCAGCACCAGGCCCTCGCGGATTTCGCGCCGAGCGGGATGCTCAAGGATTTCTCGATGCAGTGGGAGGGCGCTTATCCCCATATATCGGCGTATGAGGTCAAAGGCCAGTTTGCCGCGCTGTCTATGAAGCCTCAAGCCGCGCGTCCGGCTCGCCCGAAGTCCGGAAACACGCCGGCGCAGGCGGCGGTGCCTGCCATCCCGGGATTCGACAACCTGACCGGCAGCGTCGACGCGAATGAACGTGGCGGCAGCTTCAGCCTGGCCTCCGATAATCTCAAACTGCAAATGCCGGCGTACTTCGCCGAGCCGGTCATGCCATTGGAACGCCTGAACATGCAAGCGAAGTGGACGTTCCAGGAGAAGGACCAACTGCTGTTGGAAGTGCACAAAATGGACTTCGAGCAGGAGGGCGTATCGGGTGCCCTGTCAGGCAAACACCTGATGCCGCTGAACCGGGCAGTCGGTAAATCGCAAGGCACGATCGACCTGACGGGAAAACTGAACGGGCTGGACGTCCGCAAAGTCGGCAATTATCTGCCGCTGGCTACGCCGGAAACGCTTCGCACCTGGCTCGCCGGCGCTCTCGTGGGCGGCAGGGCGGACGATGTCAGGTTCAGGCTCAAGGGCGATCTGGCGCAGTTCCCGTTCCATCCGCAGCGGCCGGGCGAGAAACCCCGGGGCGAGTTCAATGTCACGGGAAAAATCGTCGACGGCAAACTCGATTACGCCCCGGGCAAGTTCGCGAAAGACGGCAAAACGCCGCTTTGGCCCTTACTGGAAAATATCAAAGGCACCATCGCGTTCGACCGCACCCGTATGGAAATCAAGGCGGAAAGCGCAAAGACCAGCGGCGTGGCGTTGTCGAACACGAAAGCGGTGATTCCGGATCTGTCGACGCATGACAAAGTGCTTGCAGTCGAGGGCGAGGCCGCCGGCGCACTCCAGGACTTCGTGCATTTTGCAAACGGCAGTCCGGTGCTGGACTGGATCGGGCAGTTTACCGAAGAGACCAGGGCCAGCGGCAACGCAAAGCTCGCGCTGAAACTGCAACTGCCGCTGGAGCACATGACCGAATCGAAAGTGCAGGGCACGCTCCAGTTCATTAACAACAATGTGACCTTGCAGAATGCGGTACCGCCGCTGCAATCTGCCAACGGCAAGCTGGACTTTAATGAAAAAGGCTTCAGCCTGAATGGCATCAGGGCCGGTTTCCTCGGCGGACCGGTGAATGTCTCCGGCGGTACCCAGCGCGACGGCGGCATCCTGGTCAGGGCCGACGGCAGCCTGACGGTCGATGGCATACGCAGGATTTATCCGTCGCCGACGATGCAGCAGATCATGAACCGCATCACCGGTGGCACGCGCTACAGCACAACGATCCGCGTCAGGAACAAGCGTCCCGAAATCGTGGTCGAGTCCAGCCTGCAGGGCCTGGGCCTGGATTTCCCGGCGCCGCTGCGCAAGGCCGCGAATGAAAGCCTTCCGCTGAAATTCGAGCTGGCCGGTTTGCCGTCGAACGATCTGGCGAGCGTGCGCGACGAAATCAAACTCAGCGTCGGTTCCGCCCTGTCAGCGCGTTATGAAAGGCAGAAGCCGGTGGAGAAGGGCACCGAGTGGCGCCTGGTGCGCGGTGGCATCGGCGTCAATGTGCCGCCGCCGCTGCCGGATAGCGGATTGATTGCCAACGTCAGCATGCAGCAACTGAACATCGACCAGTGGCGCGACGTAGTCGGCACGGCCGCATCGACAGCGTCGTCGCCCGAACCTGCAGCGGATGGCAAGCCGGCATCGCCTGGCATCGCGCAGTACATCGAGCCGGAGGTGCTCGCCGCGCGTGCCACCGAGCTGATCGTGATGGGGAAAAAACTGGATAACGTCGTGGTTGGCGCGTCGCACCAGAAAGGCGTGTGGCAGGCGAATATCGATTCCGAACAGGCCTCCGGCTATGTGACATGGAATGAATCCCAGTCGGGTCGTGGTCCGGGCAGGGTGACCGCGCGACTGGCCTCCCTGGTCATTCCGAAATCGGCTGCGACCGATGTGTCGGAACTGCTGGACGGGAAAGATACGACCACCCGCATTCCCGGGCTCGACATCGTGGCCGAGAATTTCGAATTGTTCGGCAAGAAGTTCGGCCAGCTTGAATTGTCGGCCAATAACATGCGCGGCGCCAACGGCTGGGAATGGCGGATCAACAAGCTGTCGATTGCCAATCCGGACGGACAGCTGAGCGCTACCGGCAACTGGAGTCGCAGCGCAGGCGAAAGCACCTCCAGCTTAGTGTATTCGCTGCAAATTGCGGACGCCGGGAAAATGCTCGATCGCTTCGGTTTTGCCAATGTGCTGCGTGGCGGCAAGGGCAAAATGGAGGGCGAAGTCAGCTGGAAAGGCTTGCCGTTCTCGCTCGATATCCCCAGCCTGACCGGAAGGGTCCAGCTCGATATGGCGGCGGGCCAGTTTTTGAAGGTCGACCCCGCCGCCGCGAAGCTGCTTGGTGTATTGAGCCTGCAGTCGCTACCCCGCCGGCTGGCGCTGGATTTCCGTGATGTGTTTTCGGAGGGCTTCGCCTTCGACGGCGTCACCGCGACAGCGACGATAGATCAGGGCGTGGCCAAGACCAGCAATTTTAAGATGCGCGGCGTGGCGGCTACGGTACTGATCGGCGGAACCGCCGACATCGCGAAGGAGTCCCAGAATTTGCATGTGGTGGTGATTCCGGAAATTAATGTCGGCGCAGCATCTGTCGTCTACGGTCTGGCGGTCAATCCCGTCATCGGTGTCGGCACCTTCCTCGCGCAGTTGTTCCTGCGCGAACCGTTGATGAAGGCATTTACTTTCGAGTATGAAATTACCGGCCCGTGGAAAGACCCCGTGGTAACCAAGCTGGTGCGAAAACCCGCTGCCACTCCCGCGACCGGCGAAGCCGGTCGTAACCCCGCATTCACCGGTTGAGGCTCCTATGGACACTATCAAAGTCGCCGCGATACAAATGGTCTCGACCCCGCACGTGGACGAAAACTTCGCGACGGCGGGACGACTGATTGCGCAAGCCGCCCAGCAGGGCGCTCAACTGGTGCTGCTGCCGGAATACTGGCCTATCCTCGGCATGCATGAGAAGGACAAGGTGGCGCATGCGGAACCGTTTGACGCCGGACCTATCCAGGCATTCATGTCCGATATGGCGCGCGAACACTGCGTCTGGCTGATTGGCGGGACGCTGCCGCTGATTGCGCCGGAAGCCAACAAAGTGCTCAATACCATGGTGGTCTATAACCCGGCGGGCGAGCATGTGATTCGGTATGACAAGATTCATCTGTTCAGCTTCACCAAGGGCGAAGAGTCATACGACGAGGCGCGCACCATCGTGCACGGCACCAAGGTGGCGGCCTTCGATTCCCCGTTTGGCAGGATCGGGCTGTCAGTGTGCTACGACTTGCGCTTTCCGGAACTTTATCGGGCGATGGGCGAGTGCGCACTGATTGTTGTGCCATCCGCGTTCACCTATACGACGGGCAATGCGCATTGGGAAATCCTGCTGCGTGCACGCGCCATTGAAAATCAGTGTTACGTGCTCGCCGCCGCGCAGGGTGGCCGTCATCCAAACGGCCGTCGCACATGGGGTCACAGCATGCTGATCGACCCGTGGGGCGAAATCAAATCGGTCCTCCCCGAAGGCGAGGGCATAGTGATCGGCGACATGGATCCCCACCGTCTGCAGAAGGTGCGCGAGAGTTTGCCGGCGCTTAAACATCGCAAGCTTTGAATGCCTGAACTACAATAGCCTGACCTGCCGGACACCTGTTGAATCACGCGGTGGTACTACGCGAACGAGAAAGACCATGAAGCTATTCGAACCGAATTTTCAAACCCTGGCCGCCGCGCGCGAAGTGTTGCTGACGCCGTTCGGCCTCGACGAGTCGAAACTGACCAATGCGCTGGGCGAGATTTTCACGCACCGCGTGGACTACGCCGACCTGTATTTCCAATTCACGAAACACGAAGGCTGGAGCCTGGAAGAGGGCATCGTCAAGACCGGCAGTTTCTCGATAGACCAGGGTGTCGGCGTGCGCGCCGTGTCAGGCGAAAAGACCGCATTCTCCTATTCCGACGAAATTTCCGAACGGGCATTGCTGGAAGCCGCCGCAGCTACCCGCACGATTGCGCGCCAGGGCTCCGGCAAAATCAAAGTCGCTTCTTCGATAGAGCAGGTCGGCGGCCGCTCCCTTTACCTGCCGCATGACCCGCTGTCTTCGTTGGATGCGACCGAGAAGGTGAAGCTGCTGGAACGGGTCGAACGCATTGCGCGCGCCAAGGATCCGCGCATCGTGCAAGTAATGGCCGGACTCGCCGGCGAGTACAACGTGGTGCTGGTCGTGCGCAGCGACGGTGTGCTTGCGGCCGACATTCGTCCGCTGGTGCGTCTTTCGATTACGGTGATTGCGGAACAGAACGGTCGCCGCGAAGTGGGTTCCAGCGGCGGCGGCGGGCGCTATAGCTACGCCTACTTCACCGATGAAATGCTGGAAAAATACGCGGGCGATGCAGTCAGTGCTGCGCTTGTGAATCTCGATGCGCGTCCCGCCCCTGCAGGTCCGATGACGGTCGTGCTTGGCCCGGGATGGCCCGGTGTGCTGTTGCATGAAGCGATCGGCCACGGGCTCGAAGGTGACTTCAACCGCAAGGGTTCCAGCGCGTTTTCCGGTCGCCTGGGCGAGCGGGTTGCGGCCAAAGGCGTCACCGTGGTCGATGACGGCACGATTGCCGACCGCCGTGGTTCCCTCAACGTCGACGATGAGGGCAACCCGACGCAATGCACGACCCTGATTGAAGACGGCATCCTGAAAGGCTATATCCAGGACACGCTGAACGCGCGCCTGATGAACATGCCGGTCACCGGCAATGCGCGCCGCCAATCGTTTGCGCACCTGCCGATGCCACGCATGACCAATACCTACATGCTCGGCGGCGACAAGGATCCTGCGGAGATCATCGCATCGGTGAAGAACGGCCTGTACGCGGTGAACTTTGGCGGCGGACAGGTCGACATCACCAACGGCAAATTCGTGTTCTCGGCCAGTGAAGCCTACATGATTGAAGACGGCAGGATCAGCTACCCGGTCAAAGGGGCCACACTGATCGGCAACGGGCCTGACGTGCTTAATCGCGTATCTATGATCGGAAACGACATGAAGCTCGACAGCGGCGTCGGCGTATGCGGCAAGGAAGGGCAGAGCGTGCCGGTCGGTGTCGGCCAGCCGACCTTGCGTATCGATGGCATGACTGTTGGCGGTACTGCCTGAGTGCCGCCAGCTTTCTGGCCAGATGAGCATCAAAAACGTTCAGCTGGCCAGAAAATACCTGCACCGGCTTGCCAAACCTTTTGATTTATTGCACTATTGGGCTCGACCTGAAGCAAAACCCGTAAAAAATATGATTTTCGCGCGCTTCTTCTTTTATTTTTACTTTAGCTATTCCAGCCCCAAGGCGGTGGAAAAGCGGTAAGCGCGCAGGTAAAAGAGCCGAACCGAATTCCAAGAAAAACCGCCAGAGATGGCGGTTTTTTTTTACCCTTTTTGACGCATTCAAGCTTACCCATTGGAGATAAACCATGCCGCGTACCGATGACCTTCGCATACGAGAATTGAAAGAACTGACCCCGCCGTCGCATTTGATCCGTGAATTCTCGTGCTCCGAGAAGGCCGCAACCACCGCCGCGGGCGCGCGTACCGCGCTGCATCGCATTCTGCACGGTCAGGACGACCGTGTCATGGTCGTGATCGGTCCCTGCTCGATCCACGACACCAAGGCGGCGATGGAATATGCGAAGCGCCTGGTGGAAGAGCGCAAGCGTTTCGCCGGCGAGCTGGAAATCATCATGCGCGTCTACTTCGAAAAGCCGCGCACCACCGTGGGCTGGAAAGGCCTGATCAACGATCCGTACCTCGATAACAGCTTCCGCATCAACGACGGCCTGCGCATGGCGCGTGAACTGCTGCTGAATATCAACGAGCTCGGGCTCCCCGCAGGCACCGAATTCCTTGACGTCATCAGTCCACAGTACATCGCCGACCTGGTCAGTTGGGGCGCGATCGGCGCGCGCACGACCGAATCGCAAGTGCACCGGGAACTTGCTTCCGGACTGTCGTGCCCGGTAGGCTTCAAGAATGGTACCGACGGCAACGTCAAGATCGCGGTGGATGCGATCAAGGCCGCCTCGCAGCCGCACCATTTCCTCTCCGTCACCAAGGGCGGCCACTCGGCGATCGTCTCCACCAACGGCAACGAGGATTGCCATGTCATCCTGCGCGGCGGCAAGGCGCCCAACTATGATGCCGCCAGCGTCGACGCGGCCTGCAAGGACATCGCCAACAGCGGACTCGCGTCGCGCCTGATGATCGATGCGTCGCATGCAAACAGCTCCAAGAAGCCGGAGAACCAGGTTCCGGTGTGCGCCGACATCAGCAAGCAGATTGCCGCGGGCGATAGCCGCATCGTTGGCGTCATGGTGGAATCGCATCTGGTCGCCGGCCGGCAGGACCTCATTCCCGGCAAAGAGCTGACCTATGGCCAGTCGATCACCGATGGCTGCATCGATTGGGAATCGAGCATCAAGGTGCTCGAAGGACTGGCTGAAGCGGTCAAACAGCGTCGGCTGCAGGATCCGGACGCTTGATTGTCAGGTCGCGCCTTGTACGCGCAGATGAAATCCGGTTCATTTGTCACGTCTGAATCTTCCACTTTCACTCCCCTCCCCGCAAGCGGGAGAGGGGAGATCCTTCAAAAACGCTTGGTAAGCGTCATCATTTCGCCGTCACGCTGCATGGCCGTGCGATTCAGGAAAGACATCCCGAGCAGGATGATCGGAAGCCCGGATTCCTGAACCACAGCGTCGACCTGGTTGAGTTCGATATCGCCCACTCTGACGGTGTCGAGCTTGACGCGATACGCAGACACGACGCCGTTCGCAGTGTTCAGGTAGCCGATCTGCCCCCTCTTGTAATCGATCCCCAGTCGCCGCGCATCGGATGCGGGTATCGCGATCAGTGTCGCGCCCGTATCCAGCAGCATGCGTGCCGTGCCGCCATTGATCTGGCCCTGCACCATGTAATGTCCCTGGCCGTCCGCCTGCAGGCTGACGCTGGCGGTACCGCCCGACGTGCTTCGGTTGAAGTGCTCGCCGATCACGATAGTCTGGCGCTTGCCGTTGATGTCGATCGTTGCGCCGGATTCGCTGACCGACACCAGCTTTACGCCATCGGCCACGGCGTTGCCGGCCGCGTAGGTCTTCGGCGATTTGCCGTCAACGACCAGCACCGCCTTGTTCGGGAACAGGCCGACTACGCTGATGTCGACGGCATAAGCCGCATTGGCAAGCAGGAAGAGGGCGGCTGAAAGAGAGATTGGGCGCATAAGTTTCGGGTCCGGAGCAGGGAAGCTAGTCCCTGAAGTTTTCGAAGTCCAGGGGCAGGTCGGTCGCTTCCTTCTTCAACAGCGCAATCGCGGCCTGCAGATCGTCGCGCTTTGCACCGGTGATGCGTACCGCCTCGCCCTGTATGCTGGCCTCCACTTTCATCTTGCTGTCCTTGATGAGGCGAACAATTTTCTTGGCAGCGTCCGACTCGATGCCGTTCTTGATCTTGATGACCTGCTTGACCTTGTCGCCGCCGATTTTCTCGATCTTGCCGATGTCAAGAAAACGCACATCGACTCCACGCTTGGTCATCTTGCCCGTCAACACATCGCGGACCTGGCTGAGCTGGAAGTCGCTGTCCGCGTAGGCGGTCAGCTCACGCTCCTTCTGCTCGACGCGGGCATCGCTGCCCTTGAAGTCGAAGCGGGTCGAAATTTCTTTGTTCGCCTGGTCAACGGCATTCTTTACTTCTACGGTGTTTGCTTCTGATACGACGTCAAACGATGGCATGAGCTGATCCTCTTCAATAGGTTTTCTTGCAACTTGGTTAACTGCAGATTCTAAAGGACAAAAAAACAGGTGGCTAGTTTTGCTTGCGGTTTTGCTTGGACTATAATCCTCGCGCTATGACCCTTTCCCTGTCAATCCAACGCGATTTCTCGCTGCGTCCCCATAATACGTTTGGCATCGACGCCAAAGCGCATGCTTACCTGAAAGTCAACACGCCTGATCTGTTGCGCGAGGTTCGGGCTTCGCAGGCGCTTGCCGGCTTGCCGCGGCTAGTGTTGGGCGGCGGCAGCAATCTGTTGCTTACGGGTGATTTCGCCGGACTTGTGCTGCATATGTGCATGAAAGGCATCGCGGTCGTTGGCGAGGATGCGCATGCAACCTACGTTCGTGCGGCGGCGGGAGAGAACTGGCACGATTTCGTGCGCTGGACACTGGCGCAGGGATTGGGCGGGCTGGAAAACCTGTCGCTGATTCCCGGTAGCGTCGGAGCGGCGCCGATCCAGAACATTGGCGCCTACGGGGCCGAGGTGAAGGACTGCTTTCACGAGCTGACTGCGTTCGACATGGTGGAGGGCCGCAGCTTCACTCTCGACAAAGCCGCTTGCGATTTCAGATATCGCGACAGCGTGTTCAAACATCGTTTGCGCGAGCGGGCAGTGATCCTCGACGTGACGTTCGCATTACTCAAACAATGGAAACCCAACGTGCAATATGTCGATGTCGCGCAGGAACTCGCTGCGCGCGGCATTGAAGTTCCCACTGCATTTGATATCAGCGACGCGGTAATTGCCGTCCGCACGCGCAAGCTGCCGGATCCGGCGGTGATTGGTAATGCAGGCAGCTTCTTCAAGAATCCGATCGTGTCGGCGCAACAGTGCAACGAGTTGTTGGGACGCCATCCGAACCTGGTCAGCTATGCGCAACCCGATGGCAGTTTCAAACTTGCGGCGGGATGGCTGATCGACCAGTGCGGTTGGAAGGGCCGGAGCCTCGGAGCGGCGGGCGTGTATGAAAAGCAGGCGCTCGTGTTGGTCAATCGTGGCGGGGCCAGCGGAAAGGATGTGGCGAAGCTTGCTGCGGCGATCCAGGCCGATGTGAGGGCACGATTCGGGGTCATGCTGGAACCTGAGCCGATTTTTGTTTGACGGTAGGGCGCATCGTGACGCCCTACCGTCTGATGTGATTGCGAGGGCGTAGGGTGCGCATGGCGCACCCTACGCCCTTTTTGTAATTACGCGCCGACGAAGTGGCAGACGTAATCCAGCGTCTCTACCGTCTCAATATCAAAGCTCGAATTGCCCGGCACGTTGAAGCGCTGGCCGCCCTCGTAGGTCTTCCATTCGGTTTCACCCTTGATACGGATGCGGCATGTGCCGGCGTTCAGTTCCATGATTTCCGGAGCGCCGGTGTTGAAGGTCAGCGACGACGGGAAAATCACCCCGATGGTTTTGCGCGTGCCGTCTTCGAAAATCACGGTGTGCGAAACGCACTTTCCGTCGAAATAGATGTTGGCCTTCTTGATGACGGAAACTTTATCGAATTGTGTGGTCATGTTGTCTCGTTTGTATGTGTTTGTTATTTGTCGCTATTTTTGACGAGGCGCGGCAACCCGACGGAAGAACCTGCGCCCAACAAGCCGGCCTTACTATAGATGCCGAGCTTGTCGCGCGTATCCGAGATGTCAAGGTTGCGCATCGTAAGTTGTCCGATGCGGTCTTGCGGCGTGAATGCGCCTTCGCCTTTTTCCATCGTCAGGCGTTCCGGCTGGTAGGTCAGGTTGGCCGATTCGGTATTCAGGATTGAGTAATCGTTGCCACGGCGCAGTTCCAGCGTCACTTCGCCGGTGATTGCGCGTGCGATCCAACGCTGCGCCGCTTCGCGCAGCATGATTGCCTGCGGATCGAACCAGCGGCCCTGGTAAAGCAGGCGGCCGAGCTTGCGGCCGTTGTCGCGGTATTGTTCGATCGTGTCTTCGTTATGAATGCCGGTGACCAGGCGTTCGTAGGCGATGAACAGGAGTGCCAGGCCAGGTGCTTCGTAGATGCCGCGGCTCTTCGCTTCGATGATGCGGTTTTCGATCTGGTCGCTCATGCCGAGGCCGTGGCGGCCACCGATGCGGTTCGCTTCCATCAGGAGGTCAACCGGGTTCGCATAGGCGATGCCGTTCAGTGCGACCGGACGTCCCTCTTCGAAACGCACGCTCACTTCCTCGCGCTTGACTTCGACATCATCGCGCCAGAATGCGACGCCCATGATCGGCTCGACGATTTTCATCCCGCTGTTCAGGTGTTCCAGGTCTTTCGCTTCATGCGTCGCGCCCAGCATGTTGGAGTCGGTCGAATACGCTTTCTCGGTCGACATCTTGTAGTCGAAGCCGGACTTGATCAGGAATTCCGACATTTCCTTGCGGCCGCCGAGTTCTTGGATGAACTGGTTATCGAGCCAGGGTTTGTAGATGCGCAGCGCCGGGTTCACCAGCAAACCGTAACGATAGAAACGTTCGATGTCGTTGCCCTTGAACGTGCTGCCGTCGCCCCAGATGTCGACCTGGTCTTCCTGCATCGCGGCGACCAGCATTGTACCGGTGACTGCGCGGCCCAGCGGTGTCGTGTTGAAGTAGGTGATGCCGGCGGTCGAGATGTGGAATGCGCCGCTTTGCAGCGCGGCGATGCCTTCCGCCACCAGTTGTTCGCGGCAATCGATCAGGCGTGCCTGTTCGGCGCCGTACAGCTTCGCCTTTTTCGGGATCTCGTCGTAATCAGGTTCGTCGGGCTGGCCCAGGTTCGCGGTGTACGCGTACGGAATCGCGCCCTTCTGGCGCATCCAGTGCAGTGCTGCGCTGGTGTCGAGCCCGCCGGAAAAGGCGATGCCCACTTTTTGGTTGGCGGGAACGGACTGAAGTATGGTCGACATGATTTCTGCTTTACTTGCTGGGGGTGATAGTGGGTAAGGCGATCAGGAACAGGCGATTGGTAAACGAATTGGATTAACTGAGCTTGCCAAGGACCAGGTATTCCATCAGTGCCTTTTGCACATGCAGGCGGTTCTCGGCCTCGTCCCAGACGACCGATTGCGGGCCGTCGATTACTTCGGCGGCCACTTCTTCGCCGCGATGCGCGGGCAGGCAATGCATGAACAGCGCATCCGGTTTGGCACGCTTCATTTTCGCGGCATCGACGATCCAGCCGTCGAAGGCTTTCAGCCGGGCCGCGTTTTCTTCTTCGTAACCCATGCTGGTCCAGACGTCGGTGGTCACCAGGTCTGCGTCCTGGCAGGCGTCGGCAGGATTCGCAAATGCCGTGTAGCAGTCGTTATCCGCGGTGACCAGCTTCGGGTCGATGTCGTAGCCCTTCGGGGTCGATACATTGAGGTGGAAGCCGAACACCTGCGCTGCTTGCAGCCATGAATACAGCATGTTGTTGGCGTCGCCGATCCAGGCAACGGTTTTGCCGGCGATGGAACCGCGATGCACGATAAACGTAAAGACGTCGGCCAGCACCTGGCAGGGATGGTGTTCGTTGGTCAGGCCGTTAATCACCGGCACCCGGGAATGGGCGGCAAAGCGGTCGATGATCTCATGGCCGAAGGTGCGCACCATGATGATGTCGCACATGCGTGACATGACTTGCGCCGCATCTTCCACCGGTTCGCCGCGACCGAGCTGGCTGTCGCGCGTGTTCAGGTAGATAGCGGCGCCACCGAGCTGGTGCATGCCGGCTTCGAAGGACAGGCGGGTGCGCGTGGAATTCTTCTCGAACACCATCACGAGTGTACGGTCGAGCAGCGGGTGATAGGGTTCGTAGTTTTTGAATTTGCGCTTGATGATGCTGGCGCGTTCGATCACATACTCGAACTCGTCAAGCGTAAAGTCGGAAAACTGGAGGAAGTGTTTGATTGCCATAAATGAAAACGGCGGCCACTGCTTGCCTGCCGCCGGAGATTGTAACTTGTTCAATTATAAGAGGTTTTTCGGCAAAAAGATAACCGGACGCCATCTCGCGGACACTGTCAATACAATGTCTGCGACGATTCGTGTACCAGTTGCCGGTATAGATCATGGCGCATACGCGCAATATCGCCAGCCTCGACCGCTTCGAGGACCCCGCATCCGGGTTCATTCAGGTGATGACAGTTGTAGAACTTGCAACGTCCGAGCCGGGAGCTGAATTCGCGGAAGGCGCGCTCCAGCATTCCCTCACTGAGGTGGTACAGGCCGAACTCCTGGAACCCCGGCGAATCGATGATTGCGGTATCCGCATCCGTCGTATAGAGACGCGTAAAAGTCGTCGTATGTTTGCCGGTATCGAGCGCGGCTGAAATCTCGCGAACGGCAATGTCGGCATCCGGCACCAGCAGGTTGATCAGCGAAGATTTGCCCATCCCTGACTGGCCGATCAGGATAGTGGTCTGGCCCGCCAACAAAGGCGCGAGCTTAGCGCAGGTGGCTTCCGGGTTGGCGCGCGCCGACACTTCATGTACCGGGTAGCCCAGCGCTGCGTACACCGCCAGGCGTTCACGCGTCCGCGCGAGTGATTCGGTGACGTCGATCTTGTTGAGCACGATATGCGCGGCGACGCCCGCAGCCTCGGCTGCGACCAGGGAGCGCGAAATCAGGTCATCCGAAAATGCCGGTTCGGTGGCGACGACGATGAACAGTTGGGTCACATTCGCAGCCAGCAACTTGGACTTGTACTGGTCAGAACGGTAAAGCAGGGTCTTGCGCTCGGTGATCTTTTCGATCACACCCTGGTCCAGTGACGTTTCCTTGATATCGACGATGTCGCCGACTGCGACGTCGCTCTTCTTTCCCCGTGTGACGCATTGCAACTTCTTGTCGCCGACTTGGGCCAGGTAATGCCGGCCGTGTGCCGCGATGATGATACCTTTAAACATGAGTCAGGTAGGTCCTTGCTTGAATAGAGCATCTACTTTGGCGGCTGCAATGAAGTCATTCTCCGTGATGCCGCCGCGTCCGCCATTTGCGGAATGTGTATTGAACTTCACCGTGCAGCGGTTGTAGGTCACCAGCAGTTCCGGATGATGATCCTCGGCGTGAACCACGTACGCAACCGCATTCACGAAGGCCAGCGTTCGATAATAATTCTTGAACGTGTAGCTCTTTACCACTTTCCCGTCCTCCAGGGCCCAGCCGTCCAGTGCCGAAAGGTGTTGCGCGATTTCGGCGTCGGCGAAGCCGGTGTCCTGGTGCCGGCATTTTTTCTGGAGGAGTTCGGTGGTGGTCACCATGATGTCACCTTTAACGGGTGGCAAGCAGATGATGAATGCGCAAGCTTGCCGGCGGGTGCGAATCGTAAAAAGCGGAATGCAGCGGATCGGGCGTCAGCGTCGATGCATTGTCTTCGTACAGCTTGACGAGTGCCGACACCAGGTCCTGCGCATCAGTGTACTGCGCCGCGAACGCATCGGCTTCAAACTCATGCTTGCGCGACGTGATTGATGCCAGCGGCGAGAACAGGAAGGTGAATACCGGCAGCGTCAGCATGAACAGGATCAGCGCCATGGCGTCATTGCTGGTCAGCAGCATGGGCGTGACGCCGAGGCCGGTGTAGAACCAGGCCTGCGTCTTCAGGTAGCCGAGCAGGGCGAGGAAGCCGAGCGAGATCGCGAACACCACCGCAATTCGCTTGACGATATGCTTCAGCTTGAAGTGGCCGAGCTCATGCGCCAGCACGGCCTCGATCTCGTGCGGAGCAAGGCGCGACAGCAGGGTGTCGAAAAATACGATGCGCTTGGCGGCGCCGAAGCCGGAGAAATAAGCATTGCCATGCGCGCTGCGCTTGGACCCGTCCATCACGAACAGTCCCTGCGATGCGAAGCCGACGCGCTTCATCAATCCCTCGATCCGGGCGCGCAGGCTGTCATCCTGCAGCGGCGTGAACTTGTTGAACATCGGGGCGATGACGGTTGGATACAGCACCAGCATCAGCAGCTGGAAGCCGCTCCACACCAGCCATGCATAAAGCCACCAGTAATCGCCGGACTTGTCCATCAGCACCAGGATCACCCAGATCAGGGGCAGGCCGATGGCGGCGCCAATCAGGGCGCTTTTCACGAGGTCGGAGAAGAACAGGCGCAGCGTCAACTTGTTGAAGCCGAATTTCGCTTCGAGCACGAACTGCTTGTAATAGTCGAACGGCAGGTCGATCAGTCCGGAGATCACAGCGAACACGGCCAGCAATCCGATCTGGAAAGTCATGCCGGGGCCGGTCAGCTGGAACAGCGTGGTGGACAGCCATTGCAGTCCGCCGAGCAGCGTGAACCCGATCAGCACCGCGCTATTGATCAGCAACGTGAGCATGCTGAATTTGGTCTTCGCTACGGTGTAATCGGCCGCTTTCCGGTGCGCGTGCAGAGGGATTTTCTCTTCGAACTCGGGCGGAACTGTACTACGATGGGAGAGTACATGTCGGATATGCCGTGAGCCAAGCCAGAAGCGCACTACCAGCGTAATAACCAGAACACTGACGAACAAAACGGAAAACGCGTAAGAAGACATTCTATGCCTGTGAGAAAATGGCGAACCTAAGCCCCAGAGAAAACAAATTATGTCACAAGCCACTGCTCCAGATACGCAATCCAATTTCCCGGCCCGTCCCAACGAACTCAATCTTGTCTGGGTAGACATGGAAATGACCGGCCTCAATCCGGATACCGATCGCATTATCGAAGTCGCCGTCGTCGTTACCGATTCCGAATTGAACATACTGGCAGAAGGGCCGGTGTTTGCCATCCATCAACCGGACGAGATACTGGACGGCATGGATTCCTGGAACAAAGGCACCCACGGCCGTTCCGGCCTGATCGATCGTGTCAAAGCGTCAACCGTCTCCGAAGCTGACGCGGAAGCTGCGTTGGTTAATTTCCTGAAGCACTTTGTGCCCGCCGGGAAGTCGCCGATGTGCGGCAACACCATTTGCCAGGACCGCCGCTTCATGGTGCGCACCATGCCCAAATTGGAGCAGTTTTTCCATTACCGCAATGTCGACGTATCGACGTTGAAGGAACTATGCAAGCGCTGGAAGCCCGAGCTGGCGACCGGCTTTAAAAAGCATCAGAAGCATACAGCACTGGCCGACATCATTGAATCGATAGAAGAGTTGCGCTACTACCGCGAGCATTTCATCAAGGCCTGAGCCCAAGGACCCGCGCATGACAAAAATGCCTTGTCGATCAAGGCATTAGACTTCGCCGGCGAGAGCCGGTAGACTTTAGCCCTTTTGCAGATTTCCACCATGGCCGCCGCTCCTGATCTTCCATCGACCGACACCGTCGACACCGCTGCGCCCGAGACCCGCAATGTGCCCAGCGAGCTGATTGCACGCGAAGTGGCACGTCGTCGTACCTTCGGCATCATCTCCCACCCGGACGCGGGTAAAACCACGCTGACTGAAAAGCTGTTGCTGTTCTCCGGCGCGATTCAGCTCGCCGGTACGGTCAAGGCCCGCAAGAGCGGCCGTCATGCGACCTCGGACTGGATGGAGATCGAAAAGCAGCGCGGCATTTCGGTGGCGAGCTCGGTGATGCAGTTCGAATATCGCGACCATGTGGTCAACCTGCTCGATACCCCGGGCCACCAGGACTTTTCGGAAGATACCTACCGGGTGTTGACGGCGGTCGACTCCGCGCTGATGGTGATCGACGCCGCCAAGGGCGTCGAGGAACAAACCATCAAGCTGCTCAATGTGTGCCGCATGCGCGCCACGCCGATCCTGACCTTCATGAACAAAATGGACCGCGAAACCCGTGATCCGCTGGAATTGCTCGATGAAGTCGAATCGGTGCTGAAGATCCAGTGCGCGCCGGTGACCTGGCCGATCGGCATGGGTAAAGCATTCCGAGGCGTGTACCACCTGCTGCGCGATGAAATCCTGCTGTTCAAGGCCGGCTCGGAACGCGCCGACCAGGAGTTTGAAGTCGTCAAGGGCATCGATAACCCGCGCCTTGCTGAAATGTTCCCTCAGGAGATCGAACAGCTCAAGATGGAAGTGGAGCTGGTGCATGGCGCATCGCATCCGTTCGACCTCGATGCGTTTTTGGCAGGTACGCAGACGCCGGTGTTTTTCGGATCGGCGATCAACAATTTCGGCGTGCGCGAAATTCTGAACGCATTGCTCGATTGGGCGCCTCCACCGCTGCCGCGCGACGCCACCGTCCGCCCGGTCGAGCCTGTCGAGACGCCATTCACCGGCTTTGTCTTCAAGATCCAGGCCAATATGGATCCGGCGCATCGCGACCGCATCGCTTTCCTGCGCGTGTGCTCCGGACGATTCGAGCGCGGCATGAAGGTCAAGCACCTGCGCCTGAACCGTGAAGTGAAGGTGTCGAGTGTAGTGACCTTTATGGCATCGAGCCGGGAACAGGTGGAAGAGGCGTATGCAGGCGACATCATCGGCCTGCCCAATCACGGCAACATGCAGATCGGCGACAGCTTTTCCGAGGGTGAATTGCTGCAGTTCACCGGCATTCCGTATTTCGCGCCGGACTTCTTCCGCTCGGTGCGCATCCGCAATCCGTTGAAGATCAAGCAATTGCACAAGGGTTTGCAGCAGTTAGGCGAAGAGGGCGCGGTACAGGTCTTCAAGCCGATACATGGCGGTGACCTGATCCTTGGTGCGGTCGGCGTACTCCAGTTCGAAGTCGTAGCCAGCCGCCTGCTCAATGAATACGGCGTCGACGCTGTGTTCGAGGGCACCAGCACCAGCAGCGCACGCTGGGTATCATCCGACGACAAGAAGGCGCTTGCCGTTTTCGAAAAATCCTCCGCCGGCGTGAATGTCGCCTATGACGCCGCCGGCAACATGGCTTATCTCGCCACCTCGGGCGTGAACCTTAAACTGACGCAAGAACGTTGGCCGCAGCTGACCTTCCATTCGACCAGGGAACACGCCGCGAAGCTCGGATGACCCACTCGACAAAGGCGCCCGTCGGGCGCCCTTTATTTTCTATTGATTGTTGACAAAAGATTAATGGTCTTTGCGCCAGATCAAACGAAGCCGGGTGGTGCGACCTATACTGACGCGACACGCCTGTTCATTCACCTCCCCCTGTTTTCCACGTCATCCGCTCGTACGGATGCATTGCTGTTTTCCGCAGTTACAGGATTCAAGGAGCTTCTATGCTAACTGCCACCTATTCGATAGTCACCCTCTCCACCGAGCAAAACAAGACGCGCCGCCTTCTGCACAGGTTGCAACAGCATATCCGGAATGCCTGGAACGGCTTGAAAAGTATCGACCTCGCTTCAATCGAGTCGACGTTGAATAACCTGACCCAATTCGACAAGTTCTGCCGCAGCCGAAAAGTCGAAGTGCACCTGATTCCGGCGATACGCCGCGTCACTCCCGCGGCGGATGCACTGCTTGCGGAACTGGAGGCGCTGAGCGCCAGCGGAATGAACATCCTGCGATCGTTGCGCGAACAATTGGGTCACGCGTTCGAAGACGGCGTGGTCCGGGTCAGTGAAGTCTGCAATTCGATGGAGCTGTATTGCAACAAGCTGCAGCGCAGGCTGGCGAAGGAAGAGGAAGAACTGTTTCCATTGGCGCGCCGCATGTTTTCCATAGAAGAGTGGTTCGCCATTGCGGAGAAATTCCTGTCAGATGATGCGCAGGTACGGGGCAGCCGGGAGAATTTCCCGTCGCATGCAATGCAAGCGCCGGCCCAATCACGGAGGATGGCCGCTCTCTGATATCTTTGCCCAGGGGCGCCGGCCGGGAGTTGCCCCTTGCGCAGTCCGCAGTTTCTTGGCATGGTGTGCCCCATGAAATCCCTCAGGTCACACATGCCAAAACTCCTCAAGCAGTTCACGACGTTCTCGCTGCGCGATTTCCTCGTTGCTTCCGGACCCACGATACTGGCCATCGCATTGGTCTGCGTATTTGCATACTGGCTGGTCGATCCATCGCCGCCAGCCAACGTGACCATGTCGACCGGCCAGGAGAACAGCGCGTATGAGGAATTCGGCAAGAAATACGCGCAAGCCCTCGCCAAGTACGAAATCAAACTTGCATTGAAACCGTCGCTCGGCTCGCAGGAGAACCTGCAACGCTTGAGAGATCCCGATTCCGGCACCGATATCGCTTTTGTGCAGAGTGGCTCGACCGAGCAGGAAGAAGCCGAGCGCAGGGGACTCGTTTCCCTGGGCAGCCTGTTCACCGAACCGGTATGGCTGTTCCTGCGCAGCGACAGGAAAGTCACCCAGCTGACGCAACTGAAGCGCATGAAAATCAATGTCGGACCCGAGGGTACCGGCGCGCCCAAACTGTTCCGGACGCTGTTGTCGGTCAATGGCATCGAGCCCACCGACATCAAGCTCGGCGCGCTTGAAAATACGCCGGCGACGGTCGAGCTGCTCGAAGGCCGCATCGACGGACTGGTATTCAGCTCCGCGCCGGACGCGCCGCTGATTCAGATGTTGCTGCAGACGCCGGGCATCAAGCTGTTTGACTTTGCCCAGGCCGAGGCTTACACCCGCCGCTTTCCCTACCTGTCGCACGTGATCCTGCCGCGCGGCATCGTCGACCTTGGACGCGACTTGCCGCCGAAGGATTACCACCTGATCGCGCCGACGGCGACGCTGGTTGCGCGCCAGGATCTGCATCCGGCCCTCGTCGACCTGTTCGTGCAGTCGGCCATCGACATCCATGGCGGCGCCGGCTGGTTTAGGAAGAAGGGCGAATTTCCGACGGCCAGCTATACCGAAATCCCGGTGTCGCCGACGGCGCAAAAGATGTACAAGGAAGGATCGCCGCTGCTGCAGCGTTACCTGCCATTCTGGCTTGCCAATTTCTTCGACCGGATGTGGGTGGTGGTGGTTGCCCTCGGCGCGATGATCCTGCCGCTGTCGCGCATCATCCCGCCGCTGTATGTGTGGAAAGTGCGCTCACGGGTCTATCGCTGGTACGGCCAGCTACGCTCGATCGAACAGGCGATCGAGGATGTGCCCGGGGAGCAGCAGGCGGAGGTCTTTCCGCAGCAATTGAAGCGGCTCAACGACCTCGAGGCGCGCGTCAACCAGATATCGATCCCTCTGTCGTTCGCGGAGGAGCTGTACGGCTTGCGCAGCCACATCAACTTCGTGCGGAAAAAGGTGATGTGGCTGATGAGGAGCGGGCCGATGGAACAGCCGGCGGTATCGGCGCAGGGGTAGGGCCGCTACGCGCGCTTGCCTTTAAGCTCCCACCCACGGCAGGCCGTACTTGCACCAGCCACCCACGTTCTTCCTGTGGCCTTCGGCATCCTTGTCGCCTTCAAATCCTTCGAGGATGTCGAAGCAATGCTCATAACCGTGTTCGGTTGCGAGCTTGGCGGCACTGCGCGATCGAACGCCGGAACGGCACAGGAACAGCAGCACGTGGTCCTTCTCCGCCACCTGTCTGAGCTGGTCGAGGAATTGCGGGTTGGGTGTGCCGCCGGGGTATACATTCCATTCGATCGCCGCATGCTTCTCTGCCGGGATCGCCACTCGGCCGACCCAGTCCCGCTCCGCGTTGGTACGCACATCCACCAGTTTGGCGCGCGGATTGTCACGTAACAGTGCGTAGGCTTCTTGCGGTGTAACGGCGCCGGCGTACGGAAGCTGCTTTTCCTGGCCGCGCTGGCAGGCGGTTGAGAGAATATCGGTAGTCATTTGGTTTTCCTGTCTCGCTGAAGATGTTTGTTGTCTTTTTTGGATTATATTGATTTCTTGCGACCGCCTTCGAATTCCCCAAAGAAGTGCATTAACTCGATTTCAACGGACATTTGCACTGCAGTGGTGCGGTTCTGGAAATTTGCACGATTTTGGTGATGTTGCCAAATTTTCAGTTCCTCAAAAAAACCTTCCAAATTCGCACGTAAATGCGGCAATTCGCCCGCTTCATCGTGGTGCGGTCCATTTGATCGTGCGCAAGGAGTTGGCATGGATTCTGCTATCATGGCTGGCTGAGTTCGGACGTATTCAGCTTCCGCTTCCTGCAACGGCAGGACATCCAGACAGCTCAGAACCAATTCGAAATTATCATTTGCTCATTTTAGGAGATTCGCATGGCATTGACGGCCGCAGACGTCTTGAAGATGGCGAAAGAAAACGAAGTCAAATTCGTTGATTTTCGCTTTGCTGACACCAGAGGCAAGGAACAGCACGTAACTGTGCCGGTTTCGCAGTTTGGCATGGACAAATTCGAATCCGGCCACGCTTTTGACGGTTCGTCGATCGCCGGATGGAAGGGTATCGAAGCATCCGACATGCTGTTGATGCCGGATCCGAATACGGCCAACATCGATCCGTTCATGGAAGAGACCACGCTGTTCATGCAGTGTGACGTCATCGAGCCGAGCGACGGCAAAGGCTACGACCGTGACCCGCGCTCGATCGCCCGCCGCGCTGAAGCCTACCTGAAATCCTCCGGCCTGGGCGACACTGCCTACTTCGGTCCGGAACCGGAATTCTTCATTTTCGACAGCGTGCGCTGGAAGATCGACATGTCCGGCTGCTTCGTGAAGATCGA
>JAQGMD010000463.1 GCA_028292565.1 Burkholderia sp.
TTCTCTGGAAGCTGTTCTACGGCATTAGCACCTGATGAAGATCTTCCGAATTGCGGATGCGCGTCACGTAATTCGGGACGGCACCGGCGCAATGCTGATGGGAGGACGCTGGAACAGCCGTGGAAAGCCAGTGATCTATGGATCCTTGAGTTTTGCCGGCGCGATGCTCGAGGTACTTGTACATGCCAGGATCGGCAAAATCCCGCGCAACCATGCATTGGTTCGCGCCGATGTACCTGCCGGCGTCTCGGTGGAACAACTCTCCGCGGACGCGCTCCCAATCGGGTGGGATTCGGAAGACGGCGCTAGCGCCCGGGCATTAGGCGACCAATGGATCGAACAGCAAAGGTCCGCGATCCTGATGGTCCCCTCGGTGGTGGCGCGGGAAGAGTGGAATGCGATCGTGAATCCGCTCCATCCGGACGCAAGGAGCCTGGTTATCGCGGAGCCCACTCCGGTTAAATGGGATGAGAGGCTGTTTGGCTTCAATCATTAGCATTCAGCGTAGTGAGGCGATAGGCAAGCTTTGCAAATAAAAAAATGCCCGCACTATCTTCATAGTCGGGCACCGAACAATGCCGGTTCAGCGTCCGCCGGAGAGCGTCAGCGTAGTTCCGATCATGTACGCAGCCTCGCCCGACATCAGCCAAAGAATCGCTTCCGCGCATTCCTCGGCCGTGCCGATACGGCCCATGGGCACCTGCGGCAAAACCTTTTGCAGCCTGTCGCCCACACCTGCTTCAGTATGGATTTCGGTCTGGATCAGGCCGGGCGAGATAGCGTTGACGCGGATGCCTTCGGCTGCCACCTCTTTCGCCAGACCCACCGTGAAGCTGTTGATGGCGCCTTTTGCCGCGGCATACGGAATCCACTGATTGCCGCCGCCGATTTGCGCGGCCAGCGAAGACAAATTGACGATGACACCGCCCTTGCCGCCATTTTTAGTCGACATGCGGCGCACCGCTTGCTGCGAGCACAGCATGGTGCCGGTTACGTTGACGTCCAACACACGCCGGATCGTTTCGGCGTCATAGCTTTCGAGACGCCCGGCTTTTCCAGTAATGCCGGCGTTGTTAACCAGCGCGGTGATGGGGCCGAGCTCCGCATCGACGCGATTGAAAAGTTCGATGACTTCCTTCTCGTTTGCCGTGTCGGCCTTCACCATGATCGCCTTGCCGCCGCCTGCGCGTATTGTGGCGACGACATCCGAGGCGCGTTCTTCGTTCTTCAGATAATTCACGCAAACGGCGTAGCCGCGTTGCGCCGCGAGCACGGCCGTTGCCGCGCCTATGCCGCGGCCGGAACCAGTAATGAGCGCTACACCTGACATTGGTACTTCCTTCATTTAATAAGAGATATGAACTATGCAGACGCGGGCGACGGATCGCCCGCTTCCACTATTAGTCGAGCGTAATGCCCAATTGCTGGATGATCGGCATGACCTGCGTAAACTGCTTGCGCAAAATCGCTTCCTGCTCGGCCGGCGTCGAGCCGACCGGTTCGGCTGCAAGCGCGGCAAGGCGCTTCTGCACATCGGGGTGCTTCACCGCCGCCTGGGTTTCACGCGCCAGGCGATCAATGATGTCTTTCGGCGTCTTCGCCGGTGCGAACAGCCCGTTCCATCCCTCCATCTCCAGCTTGGGCAAGCCCATCTCGCGTACTGTCGGGACATTGGGTAGCGCCGGGCTGCGCTGTGCCGAGTTGGTAGCGAGCGCTTTCAGGCTGCCGGCGCGAATCTCGGACAAGGACGAGGACAGCTGATCGCCCCCGAGCTGAATGCGTCCCGCGAGCAAGTCCTGCTTCATCGGCGCCGCGCCGCGGAACGGTATGTGCGCCATCGCGACCTTTTCGTCATTCTTGATCACCTCGCCCACCACGTGCATGTAGGATCCCGGGCCGGTGGAGCCGTAGTTGTACTGCAGGTTGCGGTCCTTCTGCAGCAGCGTGACAAACTCACGCAGGTTGGTGGCCGGCACGGCCGGATGCGCCGTGATGTACATCGGAACATTGGCGACGATCGAGATGCCGGCAAAATCGCTGTCGATGTTGTATGGCGAACGGTTGGCCTGCACCAGCGCAGCCGAAGAAAGCGGGAACGTCACGTTATGCATCAGGATGGTATAGCCGTCCGGCGCCGCCTTGGCCACCACATCCGCGCCGATCGAACCTCCCGCGCCGCTGCGGTTTTCCACCACGACCGGCTGGCCCATGGTTTCGGTCATGCGTTGTGCCACGAGGCGAGCAATAACGTCGGTAGTGCCTCCCGGCGGGAAAGGCACGATCATGCGTACCGTCTTGGTGGGATAGCCCTGGGCTGTTGCGACTGTAGTACCGGCGAGCAGCATCGCTGCGAGCGCGATGTCACGCCACATTGGTTTGGTCATTGTGTCTCCTTGTTTTTTACTTGGTTTTTTTGCTTCTCGCGCCCAACGGCGGTCACCATCGTTAAATGGCTGCGACTGCCGATGTGAATTGGTGCGCGGAAATACTATCTGACAAGGAGACGAAGGGATATCCCATAAACGTGGGACCCTTGCGAAAAATCAAGAACTGCCGTGGCTAGCGACGGCGATCGTCCCCATACCCCCAGCGCGGCAAATCCTGGTTCGCACCGGGCCGGCGATTTTCCTGGTCCCTGTTGCGCGTATGCCTTTCATCGCGATCCCGATCGCGGTGACGCCCTTCGCGCTCGCGCCATCCGTCATGGCGCTGCCCGCGATCATCGCGATATTGCTGGCCCTGCCACTGGTCATGGTCCTGGCGATACTGGTAGATCGGAGGCGGAGACTGGAACGCCGACGGCGGCGGCCCATAGACATAAGGCGACTGCGGATAGTACACCGCCGGCGGCGGAGCCTGATAATAGATCGGCGGCTGCGGCTGGCTGTGGACAGTTACCGACCAATCCACGCCGCCATGCGCGATGGCCGGTGCGCTGAAGCCTGCAAATGCAACTGCGATGATGCCGGCGACGACGGCGTACCTGTTCATGCGGGGCTCCTAGTGTCCTTTTTTACATTAAAGGATAAAAAGCGCCTACCTTAGCCGAATTTCTTGTAACAATCTGTGCCCGCGCCAAAAAGGTTGCTTTCACGCAACCGTCTTTGAACGGCGCTTGACGGCATAACCATACGGGATCGGCCAGTCCGGTTCTTCCCCCAAGTGCTGCTCCGCCTTCAGCGCCCAGTACGGCTCGCGCAACAACTCGCGGCCGACCAGCACCAGGTCGGAATCGCCGCCGGTGATGATTTCGTCCGCATAGTCCGCATCCGTGATGAGCCCAACCGCCCCGGTGAGAATCTCCGCCTCGTCATGTATGCGCCGCGCGCATGGCACCTGATAGCCCTTGGCCACCGGAATGCGGGCAGTCGGCAAAGTGCCGCCTGTCGATACATCGATGAGGTCGACGCCCAGGCTTTTGAGCCTTTTGGCAAGTTCTACCGATTGATCGACATCCCAACCGCCGTCGGCCCAGTCCGTCGCCGACAGGCGCACAAACAGCGCCATATCGTCGGGCATCAAAGCGCGCAGGCGCTCGGTGATACGCAGCAGCAGACGCATACGGTTTTCCAGGCTGCCGCCGTACTGGTCATTGCGCTGGTTGCTGAGCGGTGAGAGGAACTCATGCAGCAGGTAACCATGGGCGGCGTGAATTTCGAGCACGGTGAATCCCGCTTTCAGCGCGCGGCGCGCCCCGTCCTCGAACGCGGTGACGATGCCGTCGATGCCCTTTTCGTCGAGCGCAATCGGCTTGGGTTCATCGTCTTGAAAAGGAATCGGGCTGGGAGCCACTACCGGCCAACCGCCCTCCTCGGGTATCAGCCTGTCCCCCCCTTTCCAGGGTTCGGCGCAACTTGCCTTGCGCCCGGCATGCGCAAGCTGGATACCGGCGACTGCGCCCTGGCTATGCACGAATTCGGCTATCCGCGCCAATGGTTCGGCATGCTTGTCGGTCCAGATGCCGAGGTCGCCCGGTGTAATCCGGCCGTCTGCGGTTACCGATGTCGCCTCCACCATGATCAATGAGGCTCCGCCGACGGCGCGGCTGCCCAGATGCACCAGGTGCCAGTCGTTGGCATAACCTTCCTCGGCGGAATACTGGCACATCGGCGACATGACGATGCGGTTCCGCAGGGTCACACCGCGTATCGTCATGGGTGAGAGCAAATCTACTTCGGGCAATTCGCGATCGTGGGCCGCGTCCGCCAGGGCGCCGTGCGCTTTGTGGGATCGGCCATTGATGGCGGAAGCTGGGGTACTCATGGTGGCCTCCGGGGTGTTGGGGGTGTTGAAGATGAACCGGGAAAAGCGCGCATGCCTGGCGCGTCCTGGATTAAGCGGTTAGGCATGCATTACGCAACAAGGTTGCGCCTGCCCGGTCATACATCGCACGTGCCTGCGGCAAAACCGCCACATTTAATTGCAAGACTGTCAGTTGACAGCTTAGAATTGCCCCGGAGAAATTTTAAGCAGTTTTTTCGCCCTAACGGGCATTTTTAGAAGGGAAAGCAGTGAAAAAATCCGAAATGATTGAAGCAATCGCGGAAGAAACCGGCGTGACGAAAGTCCAGGCCAAGGCATCCATGGACATGCTGATTGAATTCATCAAAACCGGCCTCCGCAAGGAAGGACGCTTTGCTGTTTCCGGCCTCGGTACGTTCACGGTCGGCAAACGCGCCGCCCGCATCGGCCGCAATCCGATGACTGGCGAGAAGCTGAAGATCAAGGCGACCAAGACCGCCAAGTTCAAGGCAGCGCCGGACCTGAAAGAAGCCGCGAACAAGTTCAAAGGCTGACAGCGGGCGTCGGCAAACGACGCAAGCTGACAATCGAGGGCGGGAATTTCCCGCCCTTTGTTCATCTCGGCTCAACTGCGGACGCTATAGCGGCGAAGTCTGCTACACTTGGTTGCTAATTGCTTGTTAGCAATAGTGTAGAATGGCCGCTTTGAAAAACCGATAAGGAAGTAAACAGAGTGTCGACCAAGGAAAGGCTGGATTTCAGCCAGCGTTTGCAGCAGGTCCTGCAAGCCGCGGAATATGCCCCCGACAGCCCTACCCAACTGGCGCGGGAATTCAATATCCGCTTCGACGGATCCCCGATTACGGTCCATGCCGCCCGCAAATGGCTGCTGGGCGAAGCAATCCCTACCCAGGAAAAACTGCGCGCCCTCGCGCAGTGGCTGGGCGTATCCACCGAGTGGCTGCGCTTTGGCGGTGAAAGCGCTGTACCCATCGGTCCGGCCGCAGCGCGGCAGGACAAGCGACTCGATCCGCGGGATCTCTCGATTATCGAGAACCTGCAGCGGCTCGACGACAAGCATCGGCAGATCGTGCATAACCTGATCCGCCAACTGGTGCACGCCAACGAACGGAAGTAAGGCACCCCATCCACCGCAGTCAACCGACTGCGGTTTTCACATCTTCAGGAGTGCATAGCGACCGCGGCGAAATCCGCGACGCACAACTTGATTGGCCTGGCCGCACCGTCAAGGAAACGTTGTCGCGCCAACCCCATGATCCGTTCCTTGTGTTCCCTGAATGCGGCAAGCTGCCCCTCTTTCGTGCCGGTCGCCTCGAAGTGCACCTGAAGCGCTTCATCCGACACGAACATCAGAAACTCGTCGTCCTCAATGTCGATGGAGAACCATACTCCCCGCCGTGCATCATCATAATTTTCTCGCGCCATTTTTCACCCCCGGGAATTTTTAATTTCTTTGTGGGAAAACGATATCCTGCCGTTACGGATTGCGCCATCCCATAAACACGGGATGTTGAAGCAGCAACGGCTTTTATTTATTTGCAAACGATTAGCGGCGATAGTTACAAAAATAGCCAGCAAACCCGCATTTTTTCGTGAAAAGGTCGAATTTAATCTTTAATTGAGGCAACCAATGCGAAGCACCAGAGTCATATGTGTGCTTACTAGAAACGTTGCCCGCTGCACAGTTTGAATGGTTGCTATGCGTGCAAATTGACTTCCGAACGGGATAACTGAATGCCAAGCTTTTCAAAGTTTTATCAATCGTCGAAAAACATCTACGTGCGCGCCGCCTTCGCCTTGCTGGTTGCGATGACCGCCGTGGGTGCCGTGGTTTACAAGCCGGGCGTACCGCAGGAATCGAATCCTGTCGTGCACTCGCAAAATATCTCCGACATTACCGGCCTGGTCGCGAACAAGGAGCGGCTCGAGTACCTGCTGCTCGCACAGCCGTTGTCGGACTCGCCACGGTATGTGTTCAAGTACAAGGACACTGCCGAGATTCACGTAGTCAAGGTGCCGGGTACTTCGCACGCCAATCTCGAGCGTGAAGTGCTGCTGAAAAATGCGATTCCGTACGCAATTGCGCAGGAAGAATTCCTGAAGGCGCACAAAGCGGTGCTCGAAGGTGGCGAAGGCCAGGGCAGCGTCATGTCCGACGTCGGGACTTTCCTTGCACGCAACGCGATCGGCCTGGCGATGCTGTTTCTGCTCTTCATCGGCCTGCGCAAAGGAATTCCGGGCATGATGGGTTCGAATGCTTCCGTCATCAAGCCGGAAAGCCTCAAGGGCAGCATGGACGACCTGGTCGGCATGGAAGACATCAAGCAGGAAGTCGCGCACCTGGAAGAAATGATCCTGAACCGCGACCTGTATCGCTCGCATAACATCGACAAGCCTTTCAACGTCATGCTGACCGGCCCTGCGGGTACGGGTAAGACCAAGCTCGCCGGTTACCTGGCGAAGAAGCTGAATGTTTCGCTGATCACCGCGTCAGGCTCCGGCCTCGAGTCTGGTTTCGTCGGCGGTGGTTCGAAAGCGCTGAACGCGATTTACAAGAAGGCATGCAAGCAAGGCAACTGCATCATCTTCCTCGACGAAGCGCAGAGCCTGTTCATGCCACGCGGCCGAGGCGAAAAGAAATGGGAAGACGATACCGCCAACACCCTGCTCGGCCTGCTGGACGGCGTCAAGAGCGATGAAGGTGCGGGCGTCATCTGGGTGGTTGCATCCAACTTCGACGATGTGAATTCGGAAATGGATGAGGCGATGCTGCGTCGCTTCTCGGTGAAGATCAATTTCCGCCTGCCGAACAAATCGGAGCGCCGCGAATTGCTGAAGGTGTTCCTGTCGAAGAAAGACGAAGGCTGCGTGGACTGGTCGAACCTGAACCTCGACTACGTCGCTGACATCACCGCCAACCTCAGCCCGGCGCTGGTGGAAACCGTGGTCGATCGCGCCAGCATGATCGCGATCCAGGAAAACATGCTGATCACCACCGACGTGCTGTTCCGCGCATTCGAGCGCGCATCGATCGGCATGACCGACCGCGCCACCACCGCGGAAAAAGACAAGCAGCGCGAACGCGTCGCATTGCATGAGCTGGGCCACTTCTTCATGCAGATCGATCCGTACCTGCGACGAGGCATGCCGCTGGAAGAAGTGAAAGAGAAGTCGCACCTGCTGAAGATCAGCACCGAGTCGGTTTCGAAGATCGGCGCGTTGGGTTATGTCTTGTCTTCGGGTGAAGATGTCAACCTGCAAACGCTGGAAGAGATGGAACAGGACATCATGCAGCTGTACGGCGGTGTCGCTGCCGAAGAACTCTTCTACGGCGCGCGCGGTATCTCGGTCGGTAGCCAGAACGACATCCAGAAGGTCACTGCCAAGCT
>JAQGMD010000468.1 GCA_028292565.1 Burkholderia sp.
AGGGATAAGTTGGGCAATTTGGCGGCCGTCGCGGGATGCGGTGCAAGGCGTGAGGAGGAGCCATAGCGAGCTATGGCGACGACGAGCAACGCCGCAACGCGCCCGCTACGGCCAGCAAAATTGCCCAACTTATTCCTGCGCGGTGCCTAACCCCATAGCCCCGTAGAACGCCATTTTCTGACCTGCCCATGAACGACAACCAACTACTCCGCTATTCCCGTCACATCCTGCTCGACGACATCGGCATCGAAGGCCAGGAGAAGTTATTGGCCGCCCATGCGCTGGTCATCGGCGCCGGCGGACTCGGATCGCCCGCCGCGTTTTACCTCGCCTCGGCTGGCATCGGCAAAATCACGCTGGTGGACAATGACACTGTGGACCTCACCAACCTGCAACGGCAAATCCTGCACACCACCGAGCGCGTCGGCCAGCCCAAGGCGCAATCCGGCAAACAGTCGCTGGCGCAGATCAATCCCGAGATCGAGGTGGTGGCGCTGTCCGAACGCGCCGAAGGCGAGCGCCTGGGTGAACTGGTGAGCCGGGCAACGGTAGTACTCGACTGCAGCGACAATTTCCTGACGCGGCATGCGGTCAACCGCGCTTGTGTCGCGCACCGGGTGCCGCTGGTGTCCGGGGCCGCGATCAGGTTCGACGGACAGATATCAGTGTTCGACACACGTAGTGACGATGCACCCTGCTACGCCTGCCTGTTCCCGCCGGACCAGCAGTTTGAAGAGGTGCTGTGCTCCACCATGGGTGTGTTCGCTCCATTGGTCGGCATTATCGGCACCATGCAGGCGGCCGAAGCATTGAAACTCACTGCGGGCATAGGAGAGTCACTGGCGGGACGCCTGCTGTTGCTGGATGCGCGCAGCATGGAGTGGACCAGTATCAAGGTTGCACGCAACAGCGCATGCGGCGTATGCGGCCACGCGCACGACTGACAGATTCCGCTTTATTTTCCCACCTCGCCTGCCGGGCAGAAGAGATGTTCCACCCCGAATAACCGGCTACCCCATAAAAGAAAATTGCCGGACGACTTATCGTCCGGCACACTGTCGGCGCTTCCTGCACTACCCGCACCGCTGCCGCCCGACGAGTCAGGCATTGAGCGGAAAGCACTGTATATAGCGAAATGACGCGCCTCGGCGTGCGAGGGGTGGTCAGCCGACGCATTACTGCCCGACCCTGAAGCGTATTGCGCAGGCGAACTCCCCCCGAGCGTGGGGCTATCCACTTCGCTTCCGTTGCTTCCGGCTGTTGATAGTGCTGCGGAACCGATCGTCAATGCATAAACGACGGGCTTCAAATTCATTCGGATCATGTCTGTCTCCCTGACCATGATTATTTGCCTGTGAGGCAATTTTTCTTTGGCTTTCCTCAAGCGGGATTCGGCGCTTCGCCCGTTATCATTTGTGGCGCATCAATCAGCATGCGAAAGCAGGCACTTCGCATGCGTCGAGGAGGAACTTTCGACCCGGGAGCGGCGTATTTTTCCCGATGCTACAATCGATCGATCGTTCGCATGATTGCCGCCTCGCAATCCCTTCCATGACAGGAACCGACCTCGTCAAGCTGTTGCTGCTTTCCGCCCTGTGGGGATGCTCATTCATTTTTCTGCGCATCGCTGTCCCGGAGGTCGGGCCATTGCTGGCCGCTACGCTACGCACCTCATTGGGCGGCATTGTGCTGACCGCGTTTGTAGTGATCGTCGGAATACCGATGAACTGGCAGCGCAACCTGAAACCCTATGCGCTGATCGGTTTTTTTGCGGGCGTCGTGCCATTCTGCTGCTTCTCGTTCGCCGCCCTCCATCTGCCGGCCGCCCATTCAGCGGTATTGAATTCGACCTCTCCCTTGTTCGGCGCCGTGTTTTCCGTGATCTGGCTGGCGGAACGCCTGACGCTGCGCAAACTGGCCGGCCTCGGCCTCGGCATCACCGGCGTAGCGATCCTGGTCGGCGCCGGCGCCGTCGCGCTGAACCTGTGGAGCCTCGTCTCCATCGCCGCATGCCTGCTGGCGGCCGCTTCCTATGCGCTGTCCACCATCGTCGTGAAGAAAACCGGCCGTGCCGGCGGCATCCATCCCATCGCGATGGCTACCGGCTCACTGGCAATGGGCGGCCTGATGCTGGCGCCGACCATTCCCTTCTCCCTGCCGCCGGTGATGCCGTCCATGCTGGCGCTGGGATGCATTACCGCCCTGTCAATACTGTCATCCGGCGTGGCGCAGGCCGTATTCATTCCACTGATCGTCAAAATTGGACCGACGCGCGCCATGTGTGTGTCATTCCTGATCCCGCTGTTCAGCATGGCCTGGGGTTATATTTTCCTGGGCGAGCCGGTCGGCACGTCGACGCTGCTCGGCGCCGTCGTTGTGCTGGCTGCGATGGGCATGGTGTTGTGGTCTTCGCCACCGGAACCCAAGGATCCGATTCCGGCCGAAGCCTGAAATGATTGCTGCCCTCGACGACTTTGCGCTGCGACGTCCTTTTCTTACCGCGCTCGCATTGTCGCTGGGGGCGGCAGTATCCCTCGGGATCTCGCGCTTCTCGTATGCGTTGCTGCTGCCGCCGATGCGCGACGACCTCGGCTGGACGTATCTGCTGGCCGGCTCAATGAACACTGCCAATGCAGCCGGATACCTGCTCGGCGCACTGGTGACGCCCGCGGTAATGCGACGATTCGGCGCACAGTACGCGCTGGTCGGCGGCTCGGTGCTGACCGGCATCTTCATGCTACTGTCCGGCTTTGTGACTGATGCCGACATGTTGCTACTGCAGCGGGTACTGGCCGGCATAGCCAGTGCATTCGTCTTCATTGCCGGCGGCGTCCTGGCAGCGCGGTTGGGCGCCCTGCATGCCAGGCAGGCCGGCTTCCTGATCGGTTTGTATTACGGCGGCACCGGATTCGGCATCGCGTTGTCGGCATTGCTGGTACCCGCCACTCTGGCCGAGGCGACACAGCACGGAGCAGCGCACGGCTGGCAATGGGCATGGCTGGCGCTCGGTGCAAGCTGCCTGCTGGCGACAACCGCGATGGCGCTGCCCGCGAGGCGCATAGACGGGACCAGCCTGCCGGGCGGCGCACGCGGCCACTTCAGGATCCGCTCTTTCGGCTATGGCCTCGCCGGCTATTTCATGTTCGGTGTCGGCTATATCGGCTACATGACGTTTGTGATCGCGCTGCTGAAGGAACAAGGCATGCCCGCCGCCGTCATCACGACGTTTTACGTGGTCCTCGGACTGGCGGTGGTCGCATCGTCGCGGATCTGGGCCGGCATGCTCGATCGCTACAAGGGCGGGCAATCGTTCGCGATCCTGAATGCGTTGCTGGCGCTGGCCACCCTGTTGCCGGTCCTGACCGCCGCGCCGGTTGCCGTATTTGCATCGGGCCTGCTGTTCGGCGCGGTGTTCCTTTCGGTGGTCGCATCCACCACCGCGCTGGTGCGGCATAACCTGCCGCCATCGGCATGGTCCGCAGGCATCAGCATCTTTACCACCGTGTTCGCTTTCGGCCAGATCGTCGGTCCGACCATCGTCGGCTGGATATCCGACGGCGCAGGTGGATTGCAACGTGGCTTCATCTTTTCCGCTGCCGCGCTGCTTATCGGCGCGGTGTTGGGGTCGCGGCAGCGGGCGCTGGCCTGATGTCCGTTTCCGGCCAACGGCATCAGCCTGTTTCGACTATCCTGACGACTCGTTCAATCCTGAGACCACCATTATGCGAAGTGGCAACATTATCCGGCTGTTGAGCCTCGCCGCCATCTGGGGCGCATCGTTTCTCTTCATGCGCATCCTCGCGCCGGTGCTCGGACCGTTATGGACCGCGGAGATACGTATAGCGGTCGCAGGAGCGGCGATGCTGCTGTTCATGCTTGCTAGCGGACGCGCAATGGGATTCGCGGCAAACTGGACACACTACCTGGTGGTGGGCACATTGAATTCCGCGCTTCCATTTGCATTGTTTTCCTATGCGGCCCTGACACTGCCCGCCGGGTACTCGGCCATCCTGAATGCAACCAGCCCGTTGTGGGGCGCATTGATAGGCGCGACGGTCCTGAACGAAAAACTCACCGCACGCAAGATCGCCGGTCTTTCGATCGGTATTGTTGGAGTAGCTTTCCTGGTGCGGCTGGGCCCCGCGCAATTTACCTCCCAGACGCTGCTCGCGGTCATGGCCGGCATAAGCGCAGCCATCTGTTACAGCATCGCAGCCGCGTATTCGAAAAGGAAGTCGGCGCATATCGCTTCTCCACTGATGGCAACCGGCTCGCAGCTAGGCGCGACACTGGCGTTGCTGCCCTTCCTGCCGCTGGCGCCGATACGTGGCGAATTAACGCCATTCATCCTGCTGATGGCCGGCGCGCTTGCGCTCCTGTGTACCGCGATCGCCTATTTCATTTACTTCCGCCTGATCGCCGATCTCGGACCAACGAAAGCGCTTACCGTGACCTTCCTGATTCCGTTGTTTGCATTGCTGTGGGGCGCGCTTTTCCTGCATGAGACGATCAACCTCAACATGCTGATCGGATGTGGACTGGTGGTATTGGCGACCTGGCTGGTGGTCTTTCAGGCAAGAGCGGCGACGAAGCCGGCAACAGGTTAGAACTGTACTGTCGCGCGCACTGCTCCACGCAGTGCGTTGCACACCACGACTTCTTCCGCCGCACGAAGGTCCTCAAGCGTCAGTCTTCTCTCCGTCGCATTCCAAGCCGGGTCATCCAGCAATACCGAACGCATCACACCCGGCAGCAAGCCTGCTGCAAGCGGCGGCGTATACCACCGTCCATCGAGTTTGATGAAGACGTTGCTGCGGGCGCCTTCCGTCAACTCACCATTCGTATTGAAGAACAACATGTCGAAGCCGCCTTGTGCTTCCGCCGCGCGCCACGCCCGGTCGTAGCGCTCGCGCACCGTTGTCTTATGTCGCAGGAACAAGTCGGTGGACAGGGTGGGCTGCGGCGCAATCAACACTGATACCGGACCTGGCAAAGGAATGAGCTGTGCGCTTTGCACGACGCATACACCGGACTGCTTCAGTGCAAGGCGTACACGATGAGGCCCCGGTGACAAACCGGCACAGGTGCGTTCCAACATCCTGCGCATCTCCACATCATTGAACGCATAGCCAAAGTACGCAGCGGATGAACGCAAGCGCTGCAGATGCAACTCTACATGGCGACAACCTTCGTCCCTGGTCGCATACATGGTCTCGAATATTTCGAAGTCGCTCTCGAGCCCGGTGAGAAATTTTGCCTTCAGCTTGCACTCGGCGTACTCTTCTGCTGCAACGCTGTCATGCACGATGCCGGCGCCGACACCCATCTCGCCGGCACGCACACCATCAGGCCCAGGCGCACCCAGCACCAACGTACGTATCGGCACCGACAGGCAAAAATCCCCAATGCGACTGCTGCCGGTTTCATCGAACCAGCCGATCGCGCCGGTGTAGATGCCGCGCGAATCGGGTTCCAGCTCGCGAATGATCTGCATAGTGCGGCGCTTAGGCGCTCCGGTAATTGAGCCGCATGGATAAAGCGCGGCAAATGCCTGCGCCAACGTCACATCGTCTCGCAGGCGAGCGCGCACAGTCGACGTCATTTGCAGCACGCTGTTGTAACGATCGACGTCAAACAGGTGCGGCACCGTAACCGATCCTGATGCCGCAATTCGGCCAAGGTCATTGCGCAGCAGGTCCACGATCATCAGGTTCTCCGCGCGGTTCTTCGGGTCGGCGGCGAGCTGTGCGGCGCGTTCGGCGTCCTGTGCCGCATCACCGGTTGCGGCCGCAGTGCCTTTCATCGGACGCGCCGTTAATTCCCCTTGCGTGTGCTGAACGAACAGCTCGGGAGAGAGCGACAGCACTGCACCACCCTCCGGCAGCGTGATCAATGCGCCATATGGCACGGGCTGCCTCGCGCGCAGCTTTGTATAAAGCCCTAGCGGCGAACCGTACGCATCGAAGCGCAATCGGTAGGTATAGTTGACCTGATACGTATCGCCTGCTTCGATGTAGGCATGAATACGCTCGATGGCTTCAACAAACTGTTCTTCACCGACGCTGGTACGGATGTTCGCAATGCCGGAGGCGGGAATAGATTGCGCGCTCAGCCAGCTCTCCACCTCTGTGGCGGACAGCTGCTCGCAGCGATCGAAGAACAACACCTGCGAGGCGCCGGGATTCCCGCTGCGCTCGGCGACATCATGCAGCCCGGCACCGAGTTCATAGGAGAACAGGCCGACAGCATGCTTCCCTTCTTGCAATGCCTTCTGTAATTGCTCCCACAGCGCCGGCAGCTCCGACGCGTGCGCGCATGAAAGTGTTCCGGCATGACCGGTGTACAGACGCGAGCGGCGATCGGACTCAGTGGCGGCGTTATCGTCGAGCAGGGCGAAGCAATTTGTGACGTCGTACGAAATGTTCAAAGCGAGGGAAATATAGCGGATGCGTGAAACCGGTATTTTAATACCCTCCGGCTAGCTTCCCCGCTTCGACAGGTAAATACCCCAGAGCAGCAACGCGCCACCCGCCATCTGCACCGGACTGATTACTTCTGTGAAGATGATCCACGCTGCAATGGTCGCGGTCAATGGCTGGATCAACAGGCTGACCGAGGACAGCGAGGCCGGCAAATGGGCCGATGCATACGCAATCACTGTTTGTCCGCCGATCTGGGCCAACAGCGCCAGCCCCAGCAACGGCAACCAGCCGGACAGTTGGGCCGGCCAGAATGCGCCCGGCGACATCAACGCAAACGGCAACAATGCGATCGCTGTGATGGTGGTGCTCCACGCCATTAGCCGCGCCGTTGAATACTGGTTGCGCGCATCCTTGATCACAAGCTGATACGCGGCATAAAACACGGCGCTCGCCAGCCCCAGCGCATCTCCCAGAAGCTTGGTGTCGCCACCGCTCGTAGTGCCGCCCGCATTCGGCCCGACCAGCATCACTGCCCCGGCCAGCGCAATCGCAAGTCCGGCAATGAAGGTACGCGCAAAACGCGCGCGATGCGCAACCCACATCCATAGTGCGATGAACACCGGCGCGAAATTCGATAACAGCGTGGCATTCGACACAGTGGTGTAATGCAACGACAAATGCCAGATAGCCATATCGCCGGCGAAGTAGATACCGGCGAGGATGAGCGCCAGCGTGAAGTCAGTACGCTTGCCGCCGGCTTTATCCTGCTTGCGAACCACGAACGCCCATGCCCACAACAGCGGCGTGGCGAGAGCCATGCGCCAGAATGCCGAAGCGACAGGATTGACGTCGGACAGACGCATGAGGATGCCGGCGAAGCCGATCGCAATGCCGCCAGACAGGAGGGCGATGAAAGCGAATGCGGGAAATGATTTGGTCATGTCAGGGTACAGGGATCAGACTTCATCGCCCAATGCGCCGCATCATTTTTCTGATTCCTGATTCCTGACCTCTGTCCCCTGATATTCAAACCAGCAGCATGGCGATTTGCGCCTGAGAGCCCTCGGACGGGCTTAGCTTGAAACCGCTCTTTGCAAACCGGTGCCAGCGTCCCACCACAAAGCTGGTGATCATGTTGGCGCGGATGGTGACTTCCGATTCTTTCGCCTCGCCCTGTGTGACCGCCACGCGCAAGGACTGCTTGAGCGCCATTTCCACGCGATCGATGAACTGGTTCATCCGCTGCTGCAGCCGCTCGTCCTCATTGACCAGCGCATCACCGATCACCACGCGGATCATGCCGGGATTACGCTCGGCGAAGTTGAGCAGCATGCCGATAGTCGCCTGTACCTGCGACAAGCCGTTTTCCTGTTGTTCGGCGATCTGGTTGATCAGGCCGAACACGGTCGATTCAATGAAATCGATGAGCCCTTCGAACATCTGCGCCTTGCTGGCGAAATGCCGGTATAGCGCCGCCTCCGATACATCCAGCTTCCCTGCCAGCGCCGCAGTGGTGATCTTCTCGCCCTTCGGCTGCTCCAGCATCTCGGCCAGCATCTGAAGAATCTGGAGTTTGCGTTCGCCCGGTTTTGTGGTTGCCATGATGTTCTGGTTAGTAAGCGCTCGGAGGAAGACTATTGTTATTGTTAGCGTAATCGATGGACATTTTTCGCCAGTTGCCGTACGGATTTTACTTTGACATCGACATAAAGGGGGCGCTTTGTAATTTCCGGTGGCGGAAGGTGCGCCGCCCCCTGTTGTAAATCCGGCTTCCTGACTAGGTATTGTGTCACCCAGGCCGTGCGCATGCCGACCGCCTTCGCCGCCCTCAGGTTGACTACCGTGTCTTCCACCAGTACACAACGGCAGGCCGGGGTCTTTTCTTTAGCCAGCAGTTTGCGCAGCATCGATTTAGATGGTTTTGGCCGCAACTGACGGTGCACCCGCATCGATTCGATCGGGATGTGTTTGGCGAAATGCCGGTGCAGGCCGAGATGGCGCACGACGTCACGCGAATAACGTCGCGGCGCGTTGGTCAACAGGATTTTCCGGCCCGGCAGGCGACTGAGCAGCCGACCCAGGCCGCGCTCGGCGCGGATCATCATGATCAGGTTGTCGAACTGATGGGCGTCGCGCAAAAATTCATCCTCGCGCACCTGGTGGTGCTTGACCAGGCCCAGCAGGGTCGCGCCGTAACGCTTCCAGTAGTCGAGTCGCGCTGCATTGACGGTAGCCGGGTCGGCCGGCGTGCCGGGACTGCCAAGGACTTTTGCCATAAATGCATTCATGTTTGCATTGATGGCGGGGAAGATGGCGTGTGATGCGTTGTGAAGCGTGTTGTCGAGGTCGAACAACCAGAGGGGAGCAGCCATGTGAAAGTATGCCAGGCGTTGTCGGAGGCGATGAAAAACGCGGTTATTTCACCGGGCGAGTATCAGCGCTTTTCGCTTGTTCAAAAAAAATGATCGCCAAATCGCTTTGACGATCATCTTGCCATGCGGCGGAGTGGCAATTCAGTGCGACCGGATCATCGTCCCGAACGCCTGCTCCGTCAGCACCTCGAGCAACAGCGAATGCTCGATCCGTCCATCAATGATGTGCACCGTATTCACACCCGATTTCGCCGCTTCCAACGCGGATGAAATCTTCGGCAACATCCCGCCGGAGATGGTCCCGTCCGCGAACATCTCATCGATTTCGCGCGCGGACAGATCGGTCAACAGGTTGCCCTGCTTGTCCATCACGCCCGGGATATTGGTCATCATGATCAGCTTCTCAGCCTGCAGGATTTCCGCGATCTTGCCGGCCACCAGGTCGGCGTTGATGTTATAGGCCTGGCCGTCTTCGCCGAAACCGATAGGCGAAATGATGGGAATGAACGCATCGTCCTGAAGCGCCTTGACCACAGCGGGGTTAATCGCATCGATTTCGCCGACGAAACCGATATCGATGAATTTGCCCGGGTTTTCCTTGTCCGGCATCGCCATTTTGCGCGCGCGGATGAGGCCGCCGTCCTTGCCCGTCAAACCGACCGCCTGGCCGCCGTAATGGTTGATCAGCATCACGATATCCTGCTGAACTTCGCCGCCCAGCACCCACTCGACCACTTCCATCGTCTCTTCGTCGGTGATGCGCATGCCCTGGATGAAGGTTCCCTGCTTGCCGATCTTCTTGAGCGCGTTGTCGATTTGCGGACCGCCGCCGTGCACCACGACCGGGTTCATGCCGACCAGTTTCAGCAGGATCACATCGCGCGCGAAGCCGTGCTTCAGGCGCTCTTCGGTCATCGCATTGCCGCCGTATTTGACGACGATGGTCTTGCCGTGGAATTTGCGGATGTAGGGCAGCGCCTCCGCAAGAATTTCGGCCTTGATTTGTGGTGGCACCGCGCTGAGGTCGATGCCAGGCTGGGTTAAGTCGGTCATGACAAATCCTGTAAATAGATTTTCGCGATTTTACAGGGAAAGTGCATGCAATTCCCGGGCCGTGTATTGTGTTTCGAAGGATCGCGACATTAAACTTTGCGCAAATGACAACACCATCAAGCCTGCATCTTCAACTCGAGGCGCTCAGACCCGCGTTGTTGCGCTTCGCTTTCCTGCAACTCCGCAGCGATGCGGTGGCCGAGGACGTGGTGCAGGACACGTTGATGGCAGTGCTGGAAAAGCCCGGACAATACAGCGGACAGTCGTCCCTGCGCACCTATGTCACCGGCATTTTGAAATACAAGATCATCGACGCCTTGCGCATGTCAAACCGGGAGCGTCCGATTGCAACCGTTGACGACCAGAGCGAGGCGGATGCCATTGATGCATTATTCACGGCGAACGGCCATACGGTCGACACGCCGCGGCAATGGGGCAATCCCGACGCCACGCTTGAACAGAAGGATTTTTTCCGGGTGCTGGAAACCTGCCTGGAAAAACTCCCGGAGAAAACCGCGCGGGTTTTCATGATGCGGGAGTGGCTCGAGCTTGAAACCGATGAAATTTGTAAGGAATTGGGGATTTCGACGTCAAATACATGGGTGATGCTGTATCGCGCCAGGGTGCGACTACGCGAATGTCTCGATTGGCACTGGTTCGGCAACCGGCCGTCATGAGGAAACAAAATGGGAATGCATGCGACTTGCAAGGAAGTACATCGCCTGACGTCGGAGAGGCTGGATCGCGAACTATCGCTGATCGAGCGGGCGCGTGTCTCCATGCATCTCCTCGTGTGCATCGGGTGCCGCAATTTCGACGGCCAGATGCGGCTGATCCGGGATGCGATGAAAAGGATCAGCGTATTGGAGGCTAACGAGCAGGAGAATAAATCGAAATGAGCAACTGCGCGCGTTGTGGGACGACGTTCAGCTGTGGCATGGTGGACGCTTCATCCGAGGCGGCCCCATGCTGGTGCACGCGCCTGCCGGTGCTGCCGCCTGGCGCAACCATTCCTACAACTATTCCTGCCGCGGGCAGTTGTTTTTGTCCCACTTGTTTGCAGGCACTGCTGGACGCTGCCGGGGATCCAGACAGCACTGGCGTCAGCAACCCCGGATTTCCTGCTTCGGAAAGTCCTCTTTGATCCTCTCGAGCCGCGCTTTGGCATCCGCATCCAGGTCGCGCAACTGGAATGTCACCATTGCGCCCCCCACGGAATGCGGTCCGATGCGCGCAGAGCGCACACCCTTGCGGGTGAGTTCGGCGAGGTGGGCGCGCGCGCGCTCTTCCTCTTTGAACACCCCGAGCGAAATCGCCCAGCGCAGGCTGGAATCATCCTGGATGATGTAGATATCGTCGATGCCGAGCCGGCGCAGTTCTTCGACTTTTTTATCGGCCTCTTCCTTGCCGCCCTGCGGCGGGATGTAGACCACATGGCTCATGATTTCCTGGATATTGCGCTGCCTTACCCGGTCGCCGAGGGACTGGGCCGCGAGCCTGGCCTCGAAGCGCCGCGCGTCTCCCGCCGCGAAATTGCCTATTTCAGTGCAGGATGCCTCCACCTTATTCGCTGCCGGCTGCGGAGGCGCAACCGCGACCTCGCGGGGAGCATTGGATGAGGCGGCGGAGCCCTGCGCCGCCGGCATCAGCGTCACCTTGTCGGCGTTCAACTGGTTGGACATGCGCGCAGGTTCGCGGCCATCGGACATCGTGTCGCCCTGCCGGTACATAAACAGGCCGGCATTGGCGAGCAGCAGGATCCAGAAGAAAAATTTCAGCATGAGAGGGTGTGAGTAGCGACGGCTTGCAGCCCGATGAGCACGAGATTATCCACTTTCTTGCTGGGCACGGACAGATGCGGCGCGATCAGGTCGGCGGCGCCACCCGACAGGATGCATGACACCATGCCGCCCGCAGGCTTCTGCCGCAACGTATGCGCGGTCACCGCCCGTTCGATTGCGCCCGTCTGGGCAGCGATGCAGCCGCTGACGATTGCGTCATCGGTATTGTCGCCAAACGGCTCGGACACCACGAGGCTTTCCGCGACTTGCGGTAGCTGCGCGGTGTTCTTTGCCAGCGACGCGGCCATCAGCCCCAGGCCCGGCAATATCATGCCGCCAAGGAAGACGCCATCCGCCGTCACCGCATCGACGGTAGTCGCGGTGCCGCAGGTGGCGACGATCAGCGGCTCACCGGGGAAAAGGGCATGCGCGCCGATCGCGGATGCAAAGCGGTCGCAGCCGAGCTGCGCCGGATTGCGATAGCGGTTTTGCAACCCGCCCAATTCGGCAACCGATGCAAACCACTCCAGCGGCACCGGCTTCATTCCGAGCGCACCGAGCAGCGTCTGCTCCAGCTCGTCACGCATCACCGACCCGGCCACATTCGAGACAATGACTCGCGCAATATCCAGATTGCGCCAGGCATCCGCCAGTTTCCGCACCTCCGCCCGCGGCACCGAACCGGATGCCGACCAGCATCCCAAAGCATTCGCCTGCTGCAGCGCCCCGCTGGAAACCAGTGCCCATTTCACGCGTGTATTGCCCGCGTCGATCAACAACAGCATCGGCCTACCCTTCCCTTGAATCCGGCATCACGTGCTCTGCCGCATCGTTCAGGACACGCAGCGACACGTCGCCGGCAATGACGGCGACACGCCCGCTTGCGGTATCCAGCACAAAGCGTCCGATGTCGTCGATGCCGACCGCCCTGCCCTCATGCACGACGCGGCCATGGTCAAGAATCACGGTCTGTTGTCCGGAATAGGCGTGCAGGCTGTTCCAGCGCTGCATGAACGCTGCCAATCCCTCCTGCTCGAATTGCGCCATCGCTTCCGACAAACCATTCAACAGCGTCGCGATCAGCATGTCCCGGTCCATTTGCGCCAGGCGCGGAATGCTTGCCACCGGCCGGTCGATTTGCGCGGCAATGCTATCCGGAACCGTAAGGTTCAGTCCCACGCCTGTCACTGCCCAGCTCTCGCCACGAGCGGTGTTTGCGACGGATGCCGTTTCGATCAGGATTCCGGCCAGCTTTTTACCCTCGACCAGCACATCGTTCGGCCATTTGAGCCGTGCCGGCACATCGAATGTCGCCAGCGATTCGGCAAGCGCGGTCCCGACCGCGAGCGGCAAACCGACCAGCGCATGCACCGGCAGGCTGAATTTCCATGCGAGCGAAAAGGTCAGGGACGCTCCGGGCGCCGAATGCCAGACTCGCCCCGCGCGGCCGCGGCCCGCGGTCTGCTTCTCGGCCACCAGCAGCGTCGGGCCGGTCAGCTGGTCGACGCCGGCAAGCAAGTCGGCATTGGTCGAACCGGTTTCGTCGACCACCCGGACCGTGACCTGGCGGGCGGCCTTTATGCAGGAGGAAGCGATACGTTCCGGAGAGAGCATGATTATCATGCCCTGCATTGTAGCGGCCCGGATGACGCGTGACACAATTCTCCCTTAAACTGACGCAATGCCAAATCAACAATTGCCAGCACTGACCATAGACAAGCGCGAACCACTCACCGTTTCCGCCAGCGGCCCCTGGCAAGTGCATGCATTATCGCGTCCGGCGGTGATGTCCAACCTCCGGGCGACTTTGCGCAAGCTCCCGCCTGCGAGCGCCGTGCGCTGGGACCTGTCGCAAATTTCCTCACTCGACCATATCGGCGCACAGTGGCTCTGGAATGCGTGGGAAAAAAAGCAGCCGCCGCAGCTTGTCATTACGCAAAACCATTCGGAATTTTTTGGCAGGCTCGAGCAGGCCGGGGACCTCGCACTGCCGGAAAAGGACGAATCGCCATGGTTCTCCCCGACCACCATTATTCGGCTGATGCACGGGCTGGCCGCGCATCTGACCGGGTTCGTCCAGCTGATCGGCCAACTGGTAATCGACATCGGGCACTTCGCGATGAAGCCGCAGCGCGGACCGTGGAAAGAAATTTCCGCCAATGTCTACCATATCGGGTTCCAGGCGCTGGGCGTAACAGCGCTCGTGGGATTTTTAATCGGCGTGGTGTTGTCTTATCTTTCAGCGCAGCAATTGCACATCTTCGGTGGCGACATCTACCTGGTCAATATCCTCGGCATGGCCATCATCCGCGAACTCGGCCCGCTGCTGGCGGCGATCCTGGTGGCAGGGCGATCCGGCTCCGCAATCACCGCGCAGCTCGGCGTGATGCGCGTAACCGAAGAACTGGATGCAATGCTGGTGATGGGGATGCCGCACGGCTTTCGACTTATCATGCCGAAGGTGCTGGCGCTTGCGGTGGCAATGCCCCTACTGGTGGTGTGGACCGATGCGGTGGCGCTGATCGGCGGCATGGTGGCGGCGCAGACGGAGCTTGGCCTGCCCCCGAGCTATTTTTTACAGGAGCTGCCGGCGGCGGTGCCGATCGCGAATTACTGGATCGGGCTCGGCAAGGGCGTAGTGTTCGGCGCACTGATCGCGCTGGTCGCATGTCACTTCGGCCTGCGCATCAAGCCCAACACAGAAAGCCTCGGACAGGGAACCACCCTGTCGGTGGTGACCGCGATCACGGTGGTGATCCTGGCCGATGCGGTGTTCGCGATAGTCTTCAAAGGCGTAGGATTTTTTTAATGACTCCACCAATCATTCAGATCAAGGATTTGTGGACTCGGTTCGACGATTTCGTCGTGCACCAGGATCTGAGTCTTGAGGTCCACCAGGGAGAGATCGTCTCGCTGGTCGGCGGCTCGGGCTCAGGCAAGACCACGCTGTTGCGGCAGATGCTCGGACTGGAACAGCCGACGCGCGGCAGTGTGCAGGTGTTCGGCGAAGATATCAGCCGGGCCGACAGTGCGCGCATGCGACAGTTGCGCTGGCGCTGGGGCATGCTGTTTCAGCATGGGGCTTTGTTTTCGGCGCTGACCGCGTTTGACAATGTGGCGCAGCCGATGCGCGAATTGCGTACGCTGCCGGAGGACCTGATCCGTGATGCGGTGCTGCTTAAGCTGCACATGGTGGGCATCGGGTCGGCGGAAGCGAAAAAGATGCCGGCCGATCTGTCCGGCGGCATGGTCAAGCGGGTTGCGCTGGCGCGGGCACTGGCCCTCGAGCCGGAATTGTTGTTCCTGGACGAGCCGACCGCGGGACTCGATCCCGACCTGTCGGAGAGTTTTGTCTCACTGATCCGTACGCTGCATCAGGAGATGCGGCTGACGGTAGTGATGGTCACGCACGACCTCGATACTTTGTTCGCATTGTCGACACGGATCGCGGTGCTGGCAGAAAAGCGCGTGATTGCGTTCGGCACTCCGGAAGCAGTGCTCGATGTACCGCATCCGTTCATCAAACAGTTTTTCCTTGGGGATCGCGGCCGGCGCGCGGTGGAAGTATTGCGCGAGCGGGCTGAGTCCTGAAGGGCATCATGGGAATCATTTATGGAAAATAAGTCACATGCACTAATAGCCGGCCTCTTCACCATCGTGCTGCTGACTGCGGTGGTATTGGTGGGGCTCTGGCTCAATCGCGACCAGGTTGAATGGGTGCCGTACCAGATCGCGACCAAGCTGTCGGTCCCCGGGCTCAATCCGCAGGCGACGGTGCGTTATCGCGGACTCGATGTCGGCAAGGTCGACAACATCACTTTCGACCCGCAGGCGCCGGGACAGATCCTGATACACCTGAGCGTGCGTCCGGACACGCCCGTCACGCAGTCGACTTTCGCGACGCTGGGCTACCAGGGGGTGACCGGTATCGCGTATGTGCAACTGGACGACGACGGCAGCCGGCCGGTCAAGGTGCCGAGCAATGCCGAACAGGTGGCGCGCATCGAAATGCGCCCCAGCATCCTGGACCAGTTGCAGAATCGCGGCCTCGCAATCCTCGCACAAACCGAGGAAGTCACGCGGCGCATCAACAACCTGCTCGAACCGGCCAACCAGCAAGCGATACTTGGCGCTTTCGATAGCGTGAATAAAGCGGCGACGCAGATTGAAACCATTCCACGTCAGCTGCAGCCGACGCTTGCAAAGCTGCCGGCAATGGCGACGCAAGCGCAGCAGGCGTTGCGGGCGCTGACCAAACTGTCGAACGAGGCGAGCGTATTGGCCGGCAACCTTAACGGTGTCGCGAACAACCTGCAATCGCCGCAGGGCCCGCTGGCAAAACTCGCCGGCAGCGCTGAACAGATCGGCGCCGTGGCCAACAAGCTGGAGCATGAAACGCTGCCCCTCGCGAATGACGCGCGCTCTTCGATGCGCGCACTCAACCGCACCCTGGATACCGTCAACGAACGCCCGCAAAGCATATTGTTCGGCTCTCCCACAACCGCACCCGGACCCGGCGAACAGGGATTTGTCGCACCGACCAGATAAACCAACAATGTCCATGAAAAAAAATATCCACGTCATCCTGCTCGCGCTCGCCATGCTAATGGGCTGCGCCACCAAATCCGATTCGACCGCGCTGTTTGATTTCGGACCGCTGCGCGCAATGCAGCCTGCCGTGTCGGCGGCGGTGGTCCCACCGATCAGCGTCGCCGATATCGGCACGCCTGCATGGCTCGACAGCACTACAATGTTCTTCCGGCTGAACTATGCCAATGACCAGCAGCCGCGCCCCTATGCGAACAGCCGCTGGACCATGCCGCCGACGCAACTGTTCGCACAGCGCTTGAAGTCGCGTATCGCGCAGGCGGGCGGCGCAGCGCTGCCCGCGTCAGATGGTGCGGCCAATGTGCCAGTTTTACGCATCGAAGCGGACGACTTCACGCAGATGTTTGATGCGCCGGGCCAGAGCACAGCGCAGGTCGGATTGCGCGCCGCGGTATTCAATGGCCGCACGCTGGTCTCGCAAAAGTCGTTTTTCCAACAGGCCCCGGCGCCCACTGCCGATGCGGCCGGCGGCGCGCGGGCGATGGCGGCGGCAAGCGATGCGATCATCACCGAGATGATGGCCTGGCTCGCGTCCCTCCCCGCGCCGGACCAGCCTTCCCGGGCGGCGAAGTAAGTGTTGATGAATGAGCTGAAACCCGACGAGCTGCAGCAGCATGTGCCGACCGCTTCCGCTTTCGCGCGCGCCGGCTTGCTCGCTTATTTGTTCCTGATAGTTTATGCCAGCTGGTATCCGTTCTCCGGCTGGCACGACATAGGGCTGTCCCCGTGGGCATTCCTGTTCGCACCGCTTCCGCATTACTGGACCAAGTTCGACGTCTTAACCAATGTCATCGGCTACTTCCCGTTCGGCATGGTGATGGTGTTTGCGCTTTACCCACGGATGCGCGGAATAGTGGCGGTGGCAATTGCCATAGTCTGCGGCGCACTGCTGTCCGGCATGGTGGAGGCGGGACAGACGTTCCTGCCGAGCCGGGTTTCCTCCAACCTTGACCTCATCACGAACGCGATCGGCACCATCCTCGGCGCGATTGCCGGCGCCCTGCTATCTCGTAAATTCCTCGAACAAAGCCGCCTGTTGCGATTGCGGCAGCACTGGTTCTCGAATGACGCGGGCCCCGGCCTGATCCTGCTCGGCTTGTGGCCGGTGGCGCAGATTTATCCGCAGTCCTTCCTTTTCGGCCACGGGCAGCTCCTGCCTGTCGTGTCCGGCTGGTTGTCCAGCTGGCTGGAAACTCCCATCGATCTCGGCGACATACTGCGCAGCGGCGGGGAACTGACTGTTGAAGGGTACTGGCTGTCGGAAACCATCATCACCGCATGCGGGTTGACCGGCGCGGCGCTGACGATGTTGTGCCTGCTGCGCAAGCATGCGCCCAAGGGCAGCCTCGTCATCGTGGCGATCACCATTGCGCTCACGGTGAAATCGCTGGCAAGCGCGCTCTTTTTCGGGCCCGAGAGCGCGTTTGCATGGCTGACCCCCGGTGCCCAGGGCGGTCTGCTCGCGGGCGCCATGATGCTGTCCGGCCTGGTATTCGCGCGACCGGTGATACAGCGGCGGTTGGCCGCCTTCAGCCTGTTGGCCAGCATCGTCACGGTCAATCTGGTGCCCGCCAATCCGTACTTCATCGCAACGCTGCAAGCATGGCTGCAGGGGAAATTTTTAAACTTCAATGGCGCGGCGCATTTTCTGTCGATGCTTTGGCCGTTTTTTGCGTTGTGGTTTTTGATGCATCCGATGCATCGGGTGAGGCGGGGGTAGTGTGATTACCCTGTGGCGGACGAATACCCTTCGGCGCACGCCCTCATCCCCAACCCTCGCTCCGCGCCCCACGGTTTAGCCTGCAAGCCGAACCGGCTCCGACAGCGCAAGGGGAGAATGGAGCGAAGTGACTACACTGGCTGCGCCATTTTCGTAAGAATAAGATGGAGGTGTATCATTCCCGATTTGGCGAAATTCGAAAGCAAGCCATGACTGACAAGCCGTACTACAAACATCACGTCTTCTTTTGCCTGAACCAGCGCGAAGAAGGACGTCCTTGCTGCTTTGACAAAGGCGCGCAAAACGCCCAGGAGCATGCGAAAAAGCGTATCAAGAACCTCAACCTCAGCGGCCAGGGCAAGGTGCGCATCAACAAGGCCGGTTGCCTCGACCGCTGCGAAGAAGGCCCCGTAGTGGTGGTCTATCCGGAAGGCACCTGGTACACCTACGTCGACAACCATGACATTGATGAAATCATCGACAGCCATCTGGTCAACGGAAAAGTCGTCGAACGATTGAAGATCTGACACCTCCGGCGGCGCTGAAAGCGGCAGGCGATCCGACGGATCGCGAGCCGCGGTCACCATGACACGCGTCCGCAGCCATTTAAAAGAACAATGAACGCACAAACCCAACGCTTCTTCATCACCGGCGCAGCCGGCCAGCAACTCGAATGCGCACTCGACCTGCCTGATACCGCGCCGCGCGGCGTCGCGCTGGTTGCGCACCCCCACCCGCTCTACGGCGGCACCATGGACAACAAGGTAGCGCAAACACTCGTGCGCGCCTTCATCTCGCTGGGTTATGCCACCGCGCGAATGAATTTTCGCGGCGTGGGCCAGTCGGGCGGTGAGCATGACCACGGACTGGGTGAGACGGATGACATGGCATTGCTGCATGCTCACATGCAGCAGCAGTATCCCGGGCTGCCAGTCGCGCTTGCCGGTTTCTCATTCGGCACCTACGTGCAGTCACATCTGCAGCAGCGCCTGACGAAGCAGGGCACGCCCGCCGAACGCCTGGTCCTGGTCGGCACCGCCGCCGGCAAATGGGAAATGGCCGACGTCCCCACCAACACCATACTCATCCATGGCGAGCACGACGAGACCATTCCGCTGTCGGCTGTGCTCGACTGGGCGCGTCCGCAAGACCTGCCGGTCATCGTCGTCACGGGCGCCGACCATTTTTTTCATCGCAAGTTGCAACATATAAAGAATTTCGTAGTCGAAATGTGGCACCGCTAGCGGGGCTATAATCCGGTTTCCCGCTTTCAATCCGCCGCCGTATCCACGGCGGCGATTTCATATCTTATTGCCAATGAAAAAACTCATTGCGGCCTTTGCCGCCACCGTTCTCAGTTTGTCCGCCGCCATGGCGCAATCCCTGCCTCCGCCGATGATTGCAGCCAAATCATGGTTGCTGCTGGATGCCACCAGCAACCAGGTGCTCGCTTCGCAGGAGCCGAACATGCGCGTCGAACCGGCCTCGCTCGTCAAAATCATGACAGCCTACCTGGCGTTTTCGGCCATCAAGGAAAAGCGCATTGATCCGAATCAGATGGTCAACGTATCGGTGCGCGCATGGAAGGTCGATAAAAGCAGCTCGAAAATGTTTATCGACCCCGCCACGCCGGTCAAGATCAACGACCTGCTGTACGGCCTGATCGTCCAGTCCGGCAATGATGCCGCGGTTGCCCTGGCCGAAGCGGTAGCCGGCACCGAAGATGCATTCGTGGCGCTGATGAATCGCGAAGCGGAACGCATGGGCATGAAATCGACCCGCTTCGCCAATGCGCATGGCTTGCCCAGCCCGGACAATTATTCGACCGCACAAGACCTGTCCATCCTGGCCGGCCGCCTGATCGCCGACCATCCGGACTACTACAAAATTTATTCGACCAAGGATTACACCTACAACAAAATCAAGCAGCCGAACCGCAATCGCCTGCTGTGGCTCGACCCGACCGTGGATGGCATGAAGACCGGCCACACTGCAGCGGCCGGCTACTGCCTGATCGCATCCGCCAGGCGTCCGAACGCCGGCGGCGAGCGTCGCCTGATTTCGGTGGTGCTCGGCACCGTCTCCGACCAGACCCGCGCGCAGGAAAGCCAGAAACTGATCAACTGGGGCTACCAGAATTTCGACACCGTCAAGCTGTACGCAAAGGGCCAGGCGGTGGCGACGCCGGAAGTATGGAAAGGCACGCAAAACCAGGTCAAGATCGGCTTCATGCGTGACGTCTATGTGACGGTACCGAAAGGCGTCGCCGAGAAGATGAAGCCTGTGCTCGAACGCAAAGACCCGCTCGTCGCACCTGTTGCCGCCAACAGCAATGTCGGCACGCTGAAGATGATGATCGACGGCAAGCCGCTGACTGAACTGCCGGTCGTCGCGCTGGAGCAGGTGAACGAGGCCAGCATTTTCGGCCGCGCGTGGGATTCCGTTCGGCTTTGGATGAAATAAAGCATCCTCACCGATAGACTCGGTTGTAATTGCAAAAAGCCGGAGTGATCTTCACGACACTCCGGTTTTTTTTCGCATACGCAGATACATACTTTTTTTGCATAACGCTCCTACCCATCCTGTGTGAGAATTGCTGCTTCTCACCGCACACAGGAACTCTCCGATGAACGACCCCCTCGTCTACCTCAATGGCGCCTACACGCCGCTCTCCGAAGCAAAGATCCCGGTGCTCGACCGCGGCTTCATCTTCGGCGACGGGATCTACGAGGTAGTCCCGATGTATGCACGCAAACCGTTCCGCGCGAAGCAGCACCTCGCGCGACTGTTCCGTAGCCTGGCATCGATCGGTATTCCAAATCCGCATACTGAAGAAGAATGGATGGCGCTGGTCGACAAGGTTTCGCAAGCCCATCCGGCCGGGGATCAGGTCATCTATATCCAGGTGACGCGCGGTGTGGCAAAACGCGCGCATGCATTTCCGGCGGAAGTGACGCCGACGGTGTTCATCATGACCAATCCCCTCGCCCTGCCGTCCGCCCAGGCGGTCGAAGCAGGTGTCGCATGTGTTTCGATGGAGGACAAGCGGTGGTTGCACTGTGAAATCAAATCCGTGTCACTGCTCGGCAACGTCCTCGCTGCGCAAAACGCGGCGGAAAATGGCGTCACCGAAGCGATCCAGTTCCGCGACGGCTTCCTGACGGAAGCGTCTTCGTCAAACGTGTGGATCGTGAAAAACGGCAAGCTGATGGGGCCGCCGAAAGACAACCTCATCCTCGAAGGAATCCGCTACGGCCTGATGGAAGAATTGTCCGCCGCAGGCGACATTCAGTTGGAGTCGCGCCGCATTACCCGTGATGAAGTATTCGCGGCGGATGAGGTGCTGATCACATCGGCAACCAAGGAAATATTGCCGGTAGTCACGATAGACGGCAAAAGCATCGGCAACGGCAAGCCCGGCCCGGTCTTCAGAAAACTGTATGCGGCTTACCAGGCGGCAAAGACTGCATAGCCGCCAAAGGCTCCGCACTGGCGTAAAATAGGCATTTCTATATCATGTCGCCCCGGCCCTTTTGTGGTCCCTTGGGGCGACATCATTTTTACAAGCCATGTCCCAGCCTACCGAATCCCTTATCGAATACCCGAGCGACTTCCCGATCAAGATCATGGGAGTAATGCAGGACGCCTTTGCACAAACCATGGTGGAGGTCGTGCAGCAGTTCGACCCGACTTTCGACGCCGGCAAAATGGAGATGCGCCCCTCCTCCAAAGGCAATTACCTGGCGATCACCGTCACCGTACGCGCCACCAGCCGGGAACAACTCGATAACCTGTATCGCGCGTTGTCATCGCATCCGATGGTGAAGGTCGTCCTCTAACGATCTGCTGCACTGCTCGCCAGCTTCGCAATCTCTTCAAACAGCCACTTGTGGAACGCCTGCACCTGCGGCTTCTGCAGGGTGCTCGGCAGGCACACAAAGTAGTACGACTGCGGGCATGCCACTTCGATATCGAACAGCCGCACCAGTTCGCCTGATTGCAGTTCGTTGGTGACGATCGCGTGCCGCGCCAGTGCGATGCCATGTCCTTCGGCAGCGGCGCGCACCAGCATCGACGAATCCTGGAATATGAGTCCGCCGGCAGGCTCCGGCATATCGAGCCCGGCCGCGCGAAACCATGGCGTCCAGGGTTCATCCTCACAACGCAGCAGCATACTGCGCTGCAGTTTCTGCGGCGTACGCGGCAGTTTGCCGCCGTTGAAGCGAGGGCTCGCTACTGGATAATAAAAATCATCCATCACCTTCTCCACTACCAGGCCGGGGTAATTGCCCCGGCCGAAGCGGATGCCGACATCCACTGGTTCACGCAGGAAGTCGGTCAGGTGACTGCTTGATTGCAGCATGACTTCCAGTTGAGGATGCTGCTCGATGAATCGTCCCAGGCGGGGCGACAGCCAACGCGCAGCGAACGACGGCAACGCCGTGATGGTCAGTCGCTGCTGCTTGGCCTCGTCCTTCAACGCAATCGCTGCGGCCGCAATCTCCGTCAGCGCCTTGCGCAGCGTCGCCGCAAACCGCTCGCCGTCGGGCGTAATTGCAAGCCTCTTCCCATGCCGTGCAAATAGCGGCACGCCCAACTCCTCTTCCAACGCGCGCACCTGATGGCTGATGGCGCCATGGGTCACGTGTATCTCTTCAGCCGCACGCGAAAAATTCTCGTGGCGGGCGGCCGCCTCGAAGGCAAGCAATGCGGCAAGGTTGGGCAGTCTGCGCAGGTCGGCCATGTGAATTCCATTAGCAAGGAAATGGAAAATATATCGTTTAGATAACTGGCACGCAACACTTAGAATTCAATTGCACGGCGGGGACCTGCACAGACTGTAGGTCGGCGGGAGACCCCGAAGTTATCTGAGGAGGGTTATGTCATGAGAGAGCTATTCACAAACAAAGCGCTGACCATCGCCAGCGGGAATGCGGTATCCGGTATTGCCCGACAGGGTGGGACGTTGCGTGTGCTCAGCGGTCGCCTGTGGATCACCGTGGAAGGTGTCTCGCATGACTATTGGCTGTTTGCGGGCGATACCTTTTCACTCACGCCGGGCGCGCTGACCGTGATGGAAGCTGACGGCGCCAACAGCAGAGTGGAACTGGCGACCGGGCGCGGTGCAAAGGCATGGCCGGGACTGGCGCGTCGTCTAGCTTTTCTTGCACAACGATTCAGACGTAGCCGCAATGCGGCGGCAGCATTGCCTTGCAACGCTTCAGCGTAGGAGAGTTGGGCGGGTTACGCAATCGAGGAATGGCGGATGCATCGAAGGCAGCCGTCGTAGGGCGGGTCATGACTGAACTGACCCGCCCTGCATTTAATCCGACATTTCGCCGCTCAGATTTCGCATGAATTCATTTCTTACGGCGTCGGGAGACAAGCCCCGCGCAAACAAATGGTGCAGCTTGGCGAAGATCGCTTCGAAGGTCATATCCTTCGCTCCGATCACGCCGGCGCGCGCCAGGCCGCTGCCCGTAGCGTAGGCACCCAGCGTCACCGCTCCGTGCAATGACTGGCTGCAGGCGACCATCACGACCCCGCGTTGTCCTGCGCGCGTCAGCAGCTCCAGCAAGGCAGGATTCCGGTCCGGCACATTGCCGGCGCCGTAGCATTGCAGGATGAGCGCCTGCGGATTCAGGTCGACCAAGGCATGTACCGCCTGGATCGGCAACCCCGGCGCGAAGCGGACCGGAAAAATGCGGCCCTGCCCGTACTCGGGCAATTCAAACTTCTCGGTCCGTGCTCGCGGCAACAAGGCCGCCGGATTCATGTGCATGTTGATACCGACTTCCGCCAGCCACGGGTAGTTCGGGCTATCGAATGCATCCAGGCGCTCGGCACTCACCTTGGTTGCACGGTTGCCGCGCAGCAGACGCTGGTTGAAATAAAGCGCCACTTCATTGACTTGGTCCGACGCAGCGAACTGCATCGCGGTGATCACATTCTGCAACGCATCCGAGCGTGATTCGCCCAATGGAATCTGCGACCCCGTCACGATCACCGGCTTGCGCAAACCCTGAAGCATGAAAGACAGCGCCGCCGCCGTATAAGCCATGGTGTCGGTGCCGTGGAGTACGACGAAGCCGTCATAGTCCCGATAGCGGGCGGCGATGTCGCGTCCGATTCTCTGCCAGTCTTCCGGCGTCGTATTGCTGCTGTCTATCGGCGTCGCGTATTCATGCAGCGTGTATTGCGGCAATGTGTGGCGCACGTCGTTGAGCCGGCGCGTCAACACGCCGGCGAAATCCTTCATCAACGCGTAACCGTTGGCCGTTTTATCCATGCCGACCGTGCCGCCGGTATAGATCAGGCCGATGTGCTTGCTGGTCATTCTTCCCTGCCCCCGATATTCCCGATATTCCCGATATTCAGGAATATACAAGATTGAGCGGACAAGGTCGCCGGCAAAGAGTACGGGAAAGGGGATGGGCCCCACGCAAAGCGCAGGGCCCGGTCGGAAGGATTACTTCACTACTGCGATCTGCGAACGCTTGCCACCCTTGTAGGTGAACAGCGTCAGGGTGCCGTCCTTGATGTCGCCTTTGGAATCAAATGCGATCGGGCCGGTCACACCCTTGTACTGGATCTTCGCCAGTTCAGGCAGGTACTTCGCCGGTTCGGCGGAGTTGGCCTTCTTCATCGCCTCGACCATTGCCATGGTTGCATCGTAGACGTAAGGTGCATACAGCTGCACTTCGATGTTGAACTTCTTCTTGAACGCGGCACGGAAATCTTCCATGGCTTTCTTTTCAGAGTCCACTACGCCGCCTGCTTCCGCGCATACGATCCGGCCTTCGCCGATCGCATCGCCCGCCAGGTTAGCCAGGCCTTCGGTGCAGATACCGTCACCGCCCATGAACTTGGCATTGATACCGAGTTGCTTCATCTGGCGCAGCATCGGGCCGGCTACGGCGTCCATGCCACCGAAGAACACGACGTCCGGGTTCTTGCCCTTGATCGCTGTCAGGATCGCATTGAAGTCGGTCGCCTTGTCGTTGGTGTATTGCTGCGAAACGACCTGCACGCCTTTCGCCTTGGCACCCTTGGCAAACTCTTCAGCCACGCCCTGGCCGTAAGCGGTACGGTCATCGATGATCGCCACTTTCTTGGCCTTCAGCTGGTCCGCTGCGTAACGGCCCAGAGTACCGCCGAGCTGACCATCATTGGCCACCACGCGGAAGGTGGTCTTGAAGCCTTGTTGCGTGTATTTCGGATTGGTCGCGGAGGGAGAGATTTGTGGAATTCCAGCATCGCTGTAAATTTTGGATGCGGGAATCGTGGTGCCGGAATTCAGGTGGCCGATGACGCCATTGACCTTGGCATCCACCAGTTTCTGCGCCGCTGCCGTGCCTTGCTTCGGATCGGCTGCATCGTCTTCAGCCAGCAGTTCGAACTTCACTTTCTTGCCGCCGATGGTGACGCCTTTGGCATTGAGTTCGTCGATCGCCATGCGGGCGCCGTTTTCATTATCTTTGCCGAGGTGAGCAATAGAGCCGGAAATCGGGCC
>JAQGMD010000482.1 GCA_028292565.1 Burkholderia sp.
GCCGTTTTACTCACGCCGATGCGCCTGGCGAGCATCCGGTACACGATACCCAGATCAAGCGGTTGCGCCATCTTAACTTTTTCCAGCACGAGTGCTACCTGGAAGTGCGCGTACCACGCGTGCGTCTGCCCGACGGCAAGGTCCGTCTGCTCGAGCCGAAATGGGTTGGCCAGTTGGACGGCTTTACCTTGTTGTTCGAAGCGCTGGTACTGGCGCTGTGCCGGCAAATGCCGTTTGCCGCGGTGGCACGCATCGTGGGCTTGTCGTGGCATCGCGTACATGCAATTTGCGCGCGCTATGTGGAGATGGCCGTGGCGGCGGCGGACCTGTCGGACGTAACGGCGGTCGCCATCGATGAAACCTCCTCCAGGCGCGGACACAACTATTTGACGCTGGTGGCCGACATGCAGGCGCGGCGCGTGGTGTTCGTCACGCCTGAGCGCAATAACGACACCATCGCGCAGTTCGCCCAATGTTTGCAACATCACCAGGCCACGCCCAACCAAATCGCGTCGGTCAGTATCGACATGTCGCCCGCCTTCATCAAGGGTGTCGACGAGCACTTGCCGAATGCGAGAGTGACATTTGACAAGTTGCATGTGGTCGCGCATGCCTCTGCTGCGGTCGACAAGATGCGGCGCCTGGAACAGAAATCCGATCCCGATCTGAAAGGATTGCGCTGGGCGCTGCTGAAAGACCGCAACAAGCTGCACGCTGAACAACGCAACGATCTCGACGCACTCGTCGCCCGGTTCACCAGCAAGCGTACCGCCCGCGCATGGTTGTATCGAGAGCAGCTACCGGACATCCTCGAACGCAAGCAAATCAATATCGTTTCCGCCATGTTGGCCCCGTGGTGTACCAATCTGATGCGCTCCAAAGTCGAGCCTATGAAGGACGTGGCGCGCATGATTCGAAACCACTTTGACGGCATCGTCGCCTGGACGCAAACACGTCAGACCAATGGCTTTATCGAGGCCATCCATGGCTTGTTTCAGGCTGCAAAACGCAAGGCACGCGGTTTCGTTCGCTTTGCAACCATGCGCACCGTGCTTTTTCTGATTGCCGGAAAACTCGACTTCTCGGCGCTCAATCCGCATGCCCCTCAACCCACTTGAAATTCAATAGAGCCAGCAAAATGGAACCCGAGTCTCTACCACTTTAGGTGAAGCCGAATAAAGAATAAGTGAGTAATTTCGATAGCCCGGCGTGATCGGCGGGGTATTCATCGAACGCCGCCGGCGTTCGTGGGCAACAACAACATGTTGCCCACTTTGCGTTACTTATCGAGAATCAGCTCGGCTCGAGCAGCACAGGAGCTTTATAAACAATCACAGGATAGTAGACGTAGTTTGAGCCGCCCTTGCCCTGGATGTTACCGATCGAAAGAAGGCCTGTGCTGTTGATGGTGACTTCATACGGATCGCCCGCGGTAATGCCATCCATCTCGGCTGCGCTCAACATCATTGGCTCTGCCGTAACCGGCGCAGGGGCTTCGTCCGCAAAGCTTACCGAGGACAAGGCCAACAGAGGGATCGCTACTACGCTTGCAAGTGTCAAATTCATTTTTCAATCTCCTAAAGGTTAAACAACTTGAACCCCACGTCGATCTGTCGCGGGATTCGATATCAATTTACGCTTTGGCCGAAAAAGAATAAGTACTCGATTTCTATCGTACGGGCCGCGCTTGCCAGTCAATGATTCGATTATTCGATCGATTGCCAAACAAAATGATCTTCGCCATCATGCCGGGGCGGACGCACTCGATAACAAGTCTTGCTGTCATCTGCTTCTTCGTCAACGCAGCATGACGAAGTCCTGCTCCCGCGGCGCCAATTGGTTTGGCGCCGCAATTCCGTCACGTCGCTGAACAACGAACCCGATCCGGCCCAATTGTGGATAGTCGATCCAGCTTTGCATGAACTCGTCGACCGGCATCGTGCGATTTCCCCAGCCGGAATCCGCCAGCAACACGCGATTGCCCCGCATGCCGCGGAAAATCACGAAGTGGTTGTATCCATGGGTCTTGATGGAGACGATGACGGGCGCTCTGGCAACCAGGTCCTTGAGCTGCAACTTGCCATAGCCGATACCCCGGTATCCGCGAGCATCGGCATGACGCTTCAGGTCCGCCAGTGAGAAGCCTTCCCGGCTTCGTATCAGGTCCGGATTATTGACATACTCTTCCCGACGCATCAGCGCATTGGCGATTTCTTTTTCGGTCGCCTGCTCGCCATGCTGATAGTTGAGCAGCGTGGTCAGGGCCGCCGCGCCGCAGCTCAGGTCCCACTCCTGCATCACCACATGTTCATGCCGCATTTCAAGCAGCGACTTGACGACCCGGGTGCCCGCGCCGGCATTCGCCGCCGACAACAACAACAGGAACAGCGTGGCACACGACGCGGTGCAGACCTCCCTCGCGGTGTAGTGCTTACGGAAGAGCTTCATTATGCATGTCCAATGTTGTATGGATTCCCGCTTCCTGCTCCGTGGCGGAAAGCATGCGTAGTATTTCCGCCAGGCGAGCCGCGGAAGGGCTGGCCGACCAGTGCCTGCCATGTATCAGATACAGCATGGCTTTGTAGCTGGCTTGTTCGCCCAGCGGCAGGCGCACCAGCGTTCCCTGGTTCAGCTGCTTCTGTATGCGATGCCTGGGCAGCCAGGCGTAGCCGAAGCATTCACCTACCGCCGCAACTACCGCGTCGAAGTTACTCATGTTCCAGCGCCGCCCATACCTGGAGCTTTCGGCACCGCTTAATTCCATTTCATTGGACTGGCCTATGCAAATGTGTACCTGCTTTTCCAAGTCGGTCGAGTTGATATCCCTGCCCAGCCTGAGCAACAGATGGTCCGGGTGCGCGACCGCAACGTACTCAACCTCGGCCAGCGGCTCGCCGAGAAATCCCATAGGCACGCGTCCGCTGATCACCAGGTCGACTGTCATGTCGCGCAACACCTCCTCGGCGCGCGGCATTGCCACTTCGGTCAGGCGTACATGCGCGCCCGCCCCGAGTTGCTCAAACCTGCGCAGCGCGCGCATCAAGAGCGCGGTCGGCGTGTTGTGATCGACCACCAGCCGCACTTCCGCGCCGCAGCCTTGCCCGACATTCTTGGCGAACAGTTCAAGCTCGATTGCTTCCTTCAGCACATGGCGCGAGCGATCGAGCATGGCGCGACCGGCCAGGGTCAGATGCGCCTTGCGTCCTTCGATCTTCAGCAGCTGGATGCCCAACTGCTCCTGCAGCTTGGCAACCGTGTAGCTGATCGCGGATTGGCTGAGATGCAGGAATTTTGCAGCCTCGGCAAAGCCGCCGCAATCAACGACCGCATGGAATATGCGCCACTGCTTCAGGCTTACATGCAGGTTCCGCACATCGTACGGCCTCGACTTGTATGCGATGCCCGGGCTGCGTTGGGCTGACGCTTTTTCCAACAGCGGATTTCTCGACTGAGTCATTTTTCTTCCTTAGCGATGCGGACCCCTGCAGGCGATGCCGCGCGGTGTTTTGGAACGTTAGAGGCTGCGTTGTCCGTCAATGGCAAAGCATGAAGACGGGAAGAGGCGATGCAAGATGCAATACACCACGCCATCGCGCGGTGCGCCTCCCATTTGGCTTTCCTGAGTGTCAGCGCCGGCATCGATTCCTGCCGGAATGCATTGCTGTCGTGTGCGTCTGTCCCCCAGGGATAGCACGAGTCGTAGCAAAACTTGCGCCTGTCTTGCAATGCGTTGATTTTGCGGGCACTTCACTAGAGGCGCCGGTTCCCTCTGTCCACCGATGTATCGGACATGTCGCAGCGACTACGCCTCGTCGGCGCATTACGCGCGCCCGGATGCGTCAAAGCGCAGAGCAGTGAGCGGAACGCGCGCTTCGTCCGATGTAAAGGCTTATGCGCCGTATCAGTAGCCGGGTATGCAATTGCCTCCCGCAACCAACGCCAAATAAAAAACCCGCCACTACCTGTCAGTGCAGGCAATGGCGGGAACCGGAGAGAGGTGAGTCTCTGTCCCAGGACGCTTACGCGGGATGCGCTGTGCGCTTCCGATCGGGACGACTGGACGGTACGCTATGCCGTTCGCTGCGGGTGACGGCAGGTTTGGCGTGATTGTTGGAGTGCTTGGTTTTCATGTGGGTCCCATGCAAATCATTCGATGAGATGGCTATGGCAAGAGCCATGCCATGCTCGCAAAACCCTTGATTTGCCTCGGTTGTTCCGAGTGCGCCTGCCGCCGGCGGCGGGATTCGGTCCGTGAGTGTGTGGGTTGCGATGCGAATTACTTAAGCGGCCCGTCGCATATTGGGGCCCGGGCCACCTTCCGCTACAGCGTAACCGGTAGTGGCATCGCGCCGCATACCGCCAGACTGCGCGCGTACAGAAGACGAACGCGGCCGCGCGTAAATTTTTGCGCCACGTCAAACCGGAAAAATCCCAATGGAAAGTTTTGGCGGTAACGACCGCGCCTGCATAGGCTGCAAGCCGTCTGTCGGGCAAATTGAATGTGACCTGTGACGCTTGCATTGAATTGGCGCGCTGTCCAATTTTGTCATCCGGCAGTCAACCTCGGCGCGCATGGAACGCGAATGGGAGAGAATACGCCTTCGCAGTGGGAATTGATAAGGAATGGAAATATGGACAGGTTGCAGTCGATGCGCGTATTCGCCAAGGTCGTCGAACAGGGCAGTTTTGCTCGCGCCGGGCAGGCACTCGATATTTCAAACGCTGTAGTGACGCGCCACGTGGCTGCCCTCGAAGAGCATCTCGGCACGCGCCTGCTTAACCGCACTACCCGCAGGCTATCGCTGACCGAAACCGGCCACGCCTACCTGGAGCGGGTACTGCAGATCCTCCAGGAAATCGACGATGCCGATGCAATCGCCTCTTCCGAATCGAAGAAACCCTCCGGCACCCTGCGCATCTATTCGCATCTCGGATTCGGGCAGTTGCAACTCGCACAACTGTTACCGCATTACGCGCGTGAGCATCCGACTGTAAAGCTGGACGTGACGCTGTCGGACCGCACGGTCGACCTGGTCGAAGACGGTTTCGATGTCGGCATCTTCATCGAGGATTTCCAGAAGTTCGACGGGAGCATGATTGCGCGGCAGCTCGGCGTGTCCGAAGTGATCCTGTGCGCGTCACGCGACTATGTGAAGGAGCACGGCATGCCCCAGACGCTGGACGACATTTCCCGGCATGCCTGCCTGAATTTTGCCTATCACCAGGTACGCCACCATTGGCCGGTCAAGGGCGAGAATGGCGTCACCACAAATGTCCCGATCAACAGCGTGGCGGTATCTAACAACAGCGAGTTGCTGCGCCATTTTGCGCTGGCAGGCATGGGTATCGTTGTCCGTCCATCATACGCTCTGGGGGATGACCTGCGCGCCGGCAGGCTGGTGCGCCTGTTGCCGGGACATCACCTCGGCCACCTGGCGGCAATAATGGTCTATCCCAGCCGCCGGCTGTTATCGGCAAAAGTGCGCAGCTTCGTCGATTTCATGACGGGAAAATTCCCGCAGCCGGAGAAGGATCCCTGGCTGACTCCGCATGCGCTGGAAAGCAGCACCGCGTGATCCTGCGGTCAATCACAGCCTCGATTGAGGTATAGTGAGATAGCCGAACAGTCTCTCCGACAACATTACAAAGCCATGTGCCAGTTACTTGGGATGAATTGCAACGTCCCCACCGATATCGTCTTCAGCTTCACCGGCTTTGCAACGCGCGGCGGCCGTACCGATGTCCACAATGACGGCTGGGGTATCGCTTTCTTCGAGGAACGCGGCGTACGCCATTTCGTCGACTACCAGTCGGCCATGGATTCGCCGATCGCCGACCTGATCAAGCGCTGCCCGATCAAATCAAAGAACGTCATCGCCCATATCCGGAAAGCGACGCAAGGCCGGGTTGCCTTGGAAAACTGCCATCCGTTCGTGCGCGAATTATGGGGACGCTACTGGGTGTTCGCCCACAACGGCGACCTGAAGGAATTCGAACCATTGCTGAACGGCGCCTTCCGTCCAGTCGGCACCACTGACAGCGAATGGGCATTCTGCTACCTGCTCCAGGAATTGCGGCGCCGGTTCGGCGACACGCCGCCGGAACTGCCTGCGCTGACGAGGGCGCTGCGTGAGCTCACCGGCGAAATCGGCAAGCATGGCCCGTTCAACATGATGCTGTCGGATGGCTCCGCGCTATTTACGCACTGTTCCACCAACCTCTATTACATCGTGCGCAAATATCCGTTCACCACCGCGAAGCTGTCCGACGAAGACATGCTGGTCGATTTTTCGCAAGTCACGACGCCCAACGACCGTGTTGCGATCATTGTGACGGCGCCGTTGACCACGAACGAGACGTGGACGCAGTTTACGCCTGGAGAGTTCAAGGTATTTGTCGAGGGTGCGCCGGCGGAGTTTTAACACCGCCGGCATTCAGCCTCACGACAAATTCGGCGCCAGCCAACGCTCGGCATCTTCCTTCGTCACTCCGCGCCGCGCCACCATGTCTTCGACCTGGTCGTCGCCGATCTTGCCGACCACGAAGTACTTCGATTCCGGGTGTGCAAAGTAGAAACCGGATACCGCAGCCCCAGGGTACATCGCATACGACTCGGTCAGTTCCATACCGATTTCATCGCATTGCAGGAGCTTGAACATGTCGGCCTTCACCGTGTGCTCCGGGCAGGCGGGATAACCCGGCGCCGGACGGATACCGCGATAGGCTTCCTTGATCAGCTCTGCATTGGAGAGCGTTTCATCCGGTACGAAACCCCAGAACTCCTTGCGCACCCGCTCATGCAGATGTTCGGCAAACGCTTCCGCCAGGCGATCGGCAAGCGACTTCAGCATGATGCTGCTGTAATCGTCGAGTGCATCTTCAAAACGCTTTTCGTGCTTCTCGATGCCGATGCCCGCGGTGACAGCGAACATGCCGATATAATCGGCGACGCCAGATGATTTCGGCGCGATGAAATCCGCCAGGCACTGATTCGGACGCGCAACGCCATCCACCACCGGCTTGGCGGTTTGCTGCCGCAGCCCATAGTAGGTGAAGGCCACTTGCATGCGGGTCTCATCGGTATACACCTCGATGTCGTCGTCGTTGACGCTATTGGCAGGCAGCAGCGCGACCACGCCGTTGGCAGTCAGCCAGCGGCCGTCGATCAGCTTCTTCAGCATCTCCTGGCCTTCTTCAAACACTTTGCTCGCCGCTTCGCCGACCACTTCATCTTTCAGGATCGCGGGGAACGGTCCTGCGAGATCCCACGTCTGGAAGAACGGGCCCCAGTCTATGTATTGTGCAAGCGTGGCCAGGTCGTAATTCTTGAACACGCGGCGCCCGATGAATTTCGGCTTGACCGGTGCACAGACGCCGCTGAATTCGAGCTTGGTCTTGTTGGCGCGCGCTTGTGCGAGCGACACCATTGGCGTCGCCTTTTTATTCGCATGCTGCTCGCGTATGCGCACATAGTCCGCGTTGATTTCCCCGACGTACTGGTCGCGTTGCTCCGGCGTCAGCAACGACTGCGCAACCGACACCGAGCGCGATGCGTCCGGCACATACACGACCGGACCTTCATAGTTCGGCGCAATCTTCACTGCGGTATGCGCGCGGCTGGTAGTGGCGCCGCCGATCAGCAACGGAGTCTTCATCATGCGGAAATGCGGATCACGCTGCATCTCTTTCGCGACATGCGCCATTTCTTCCAATGAAGGCGTGATCAGGCCGGACAAGCCGATGATGTCGGCATTCTCCGCTTTCGCTCTCGCCAGGATCTCGGAACACGGCACCATGACGCCCATGTTCACCACTTCGAAGTTATTGCACTGCAGGACCACAGACACGATGTTCTTGCCGATGTCGTGCACGTCGCCCTTGACGGTGGCGATGACGATCTTGCCTTTCGGCTTGGCCGCAATGCCGGTCCGCTTTTCGTCCAGCAGCTTTTCTTCTTCGATGAACGGGATCAGATGTGCCACGGCCTGCTTCATCACGCGCGCCGATTTCACGACCTGCGGCAGGAACATCTTGCCCTGCCCGAACAGGTCGCCGACGATGTTCATGCCATCCATCAGCGGGCCTTCGATCACATGGATCGGTCGTCCTCCGCTGTTCAGGACCTGCAGACGCGCTTCTTCTGTGTCTTCGACAATCCATTGCGTGATGCCGAGCACCAGCGCATGGGCAAGACGCTTCTCGACCGGCGCATTGCGCCACTCGAGATTCTGCTCTTCCTTCTTGCCGCCGGCTTTCAGCGTGCCGGCGAATTCGATCATGCGCTCGGTGGCATCCTCGCGCCGATTCAAAACGACATCTTCGACACGCTCGCGCAGTTCGGGGGCGAGGTCATCGTACACGCCCATCATGCCGGCATTGACGATACCCATCGTCATACCCGCCTTGATCGCGTGATACAGGAATACGGTGTGGATCGCTTCACGCGCCGGATCGTTGCCGCGGAAACTGAAGCTGACGTTCGACACGCCGCCGCTGATTTTTGCATGCGGCAGGTTCTCGCGTATCCAGCGGGTTGCATTGATGAAGTCGACCGCGTAATTGTTGTGCTCTTCGATGCCGGTCGCGATCGCGAAAATATTCGGATCGAAAATGATGTCTTCCGGCGGGAAGCCGACTTTTTCCGTGAGCAGTTTGTATGCGCGTTCGCAGATTTCCGTCTTGCGCTCGAAGGTATCGGCCTGGCCGGTTTCATCGAAGGCCATGACGATGACCGCGGCGCCGTAGCGGCGGCACAAGTTCGCCTGGCGCAGGAATTCTTCTTCGCCTTCCTTCATCGAGATCGAGTTGACCACCGCCTTGCCCTGCACGCACTTGAGGCCGGCCTCGATCACCGACCATTTCGATGAGTCGATCATGATCGGCACGCGCGCGATATCCGGCTCCGACGCGATCAGGTTCAGGAAGCGCGTCATCGCGGCGACCGAGTCCAGCATCGCTTCATCCATGTTGATGTCGATGACCTGTGCGCCGTTCTCCACCTGCTGGCGCGCGACTGACAGCGCCTCGTCGTACTGCTCGTTCAGGATCAGGCGCGCGAATGCCTTGGAACCGGTCACGTTGGTGCGCTCGCCGACGTTCACGAACAGCGAGCTCTCGTCGACGATGAACGGCTCAAGGCCGGACAATTTCATTGCGTGCGTGGTCTCGGGTATTTTGCGCGGCGGGATCTTCGCAACGATGTCGGCAATCGCCTTGATATGGTCTGGCGTAGTGCCGCAGCAGCCACCCGCGATGTTGACGAATCCGCTTTCGGCGAATTCCTTCAGCAGCGACGAGGTCACGTCGGGCGTCTCGTCGAAGCCGGTATCGGACATCGGGTTGGGCAGGCCGGCATTCGGGTAGATGCAGACGTAGGTATCGGCAATCTTCGACAACTCTTCCGCATAGGGGCGCATCAAGGCAGCGCCCAGCGCGCAGTTGAGGCCGACGGTCAGCGGCTTCGCATGCCGGATCGAGTGCCAGAATGCCGGCACTGTCTGGCCCGACAAAATGCGTCCCGACGCATCGGTCACAGTGCCGGAAATCATGATCGGCAAGCGCTTGCCCGATTCTTCGAAAAACGCGTCTATCGCGAACAGTGCCGCCTTGCAGTTCAGCGTGTCGAATATCGTCTCGACCAGCAGTACGTCAGCGCCGCCTTCGACCAGCGCGCGCGTCTGCTCAAGGTACGCTGCAACCAACTGATCGAAAGTGACATTGCGCGCGGCCGGGTCGTTGACGTCCGGCGAGATCGATGCGGTCTTCGGAGTCGGGCCGAGCGCACCGGCGACGAAACGCGGCTTGCCGGGAGTCGAATATTTGTCGCACGCCGCGCGCGCCAGCCTGGCCGCCTGCACGTTCATCT
>JAQGMD010000349.1 GCA_028292565.1 Burkholderia sp.
ATGAAGAAAAAAGATGCGCCGCCCGACGCGAACGACGGGGCCAAAGTGAAGAACAAGCTCGAGCAATTGGGGCGGTAAAGTGCGGCGCGACCTTTCACCACGATACATACTGAAACTGTCAGGCGGCAACGTTACCGGAACTTTCGTTCTGGACTTTCGGTCGGTCGGTCGGATATGGGTACCGCTGCGCAGAATACCCACCAGAAGCCTTTCCACCTGGTCACATCGATGTATCCACGTCCATTGTTCCTGAAAGGAGTTGGTATGCTGAAACAACACAAACTATTGCTCGCTACCGCCGTGATGGCTTTCACGCAGTTCGCGTACGCACAGTCCTCCGATACCTCCGGTACCACAGCTGGACCGACCGGGTCCGCTACCAGCGCGCCGGTCGGTGCGTCATCGCCTACGGTGACATCGCCGTCTCCGGCCGACGCATCATCAGGCGCATCTTCGTCGGCTACACCGTCAACAGCAACATCGCCAGCGGCAACTTCCGGCACATCGGCACAAGCCAAAGACCCGTTCGTGGAGCGACGCGAAGCGCGTAAGCAGGCGAAGGACGATTACAAGGCCAATAAGAAAGCAGCAAAAGCGGAATACAAGGCAGACAAGAAAAGCGCCCAAGAAAACTACAAGGCAGAGAAGCAGAGCGCAGATGCAAACCTGAGCGGCGTGCGCCCGACAGAATCGGCTGTGCAGCACGACACGCACGGCTCGACTTCAGGAAAGTAAGCCGATAATCCCTTCGCTACGCCACCGTGTCACCGGTGGCGTGGTTAAACACAGTGCCTCTTATGGACCGGCGGTGGCCGGTCCTCTTCTTCCCCCGGATAAGCCTCATCATTGTCGATCGCCGGATCGACAATGCCACCTAGCGTGTCGATGCGATCGGTAGCGATATCCTGTCCGTCCGATGCGAGCTGGTCCCGTGCGCTTGTCGCGGTCTCGCCGGTGCCGGACGAGTCGGAATCGCTATCCAGATTCGCGTCGCCGATGTCAGGCCCGTCCGTATAGCCCGCTACGCTCTCCTCCGGGTCGGAGGTGGTGCCAGTACTCAATCCCTCGATATAAACCTGACGGGCCAGGCCCGGCGCACCGTGGATGTCGCTCCCCGTGTCGGAGGTATCGCTCGGCCCCAGCGCATCGGTGCCGTGCCCTGACCCGAGCTGGCGGTCGTTTTCGATGAAGTTATCGGGGTTGAGGGTGCTTCCTGCGCTTTCCGGTCGTTCGCCTGGTCGTGCCATGTTGAGCTCCTAGTCTTTTGCAATGTGTAGAAAAGTCCCGGTTAGAGGGAAGCGCGCGAAGTATAGTTTCGACAATGAGAAATATTTTGTCGCGCTGAATTTTCGTGTTGCCGCAGCAGCCGGATTTGCTGGCCGTTAAAATACTCATCACCGATACGCATCACGGCGAATCATTCGCAATCATCTCTTCCACCTTGAACGCACCTTCCCGAAAAATCATCCATTGCGATTGCGACTGTTTCTACGCCGCGGTCGAGATGCGCGACGACCCGTCACTTCGAGGTAGACCGCTCGCAGTCGGAGGCCGCGCCGACCAGCGCGGCGTCGTGGCCACCTGCAATTACGAAGCCCGGCGCTTTGGTATCCATTCGGCGATGGCAACCTCGCAAGCCTTGCAGCGCTGTCCCGACCTGATCGTGCTGCCGCCGGCGATGGACAAGTATCGCGTCGCATCGAAGCAAATTCTGGCGATCTATCGCGACTACACCGACCTGGTCGAGCCGCTGTCGCTCGACGAAGCCTATCTCGACGTGACCGAGTCCTCGCACTTCCAGGGCAGCGCCACCCTGATTGCGCAAGACATACGAGCGCGCATCGCGGAAACCGTCGGTATCACCGCATCGGCCGGCGTCGCGCCAAACAAATTCCTCGCCAAGATTGCAAGCGACTGGAACAAACCCGATGGCATGTTCGTCATCCGGCCGCACGAAGTCGATGCATTCGTTGCGACACTGCCGGTTAAAAAACTGTTCGGCGTTGGCAAGGTTACTGCTGCAAAACTGAATCGCCTGGGCGTGAATAACTGCACCGACTTGCGCAGCTGGTCGATGGCCGACCTCCAGCACCACTTCGGAAAATTCGGCGAGAGCCTGTACGGACTAGCCCGCGGCAACGACCGGCGGCACGTGAGCCCGTCGCGGGAACGCAAATCGATCAGCGTGGAAGAGACCTACATAGTTGATTTGCCCGACCTCGATGCATGCCAGCGTGAATTGCCTGCCTTGATCGAAAGGCTGATGGAGCGCATACGCCGCGCGAAGGCGGAGCGGCAACTGCACAAGCTCTTCGTCAAAATCCGTTTTGCGGATTTTCGCCGCACTACCGTGGAGTCCGTCGGCAGCGGCATCGACCCCGCGGTTTACAGAAAATTACTGGAGACCGGATTTCAGCGCGGGAACAAACCGGTACGCCTGCTCGGTGCAGGCGTACGTCTTTCGAGCGAGGAAGAAGAGAACCAGCTTGGCCTGTTCGGTGCCTTCGGTGCCGAAACGACATTGGTGTCGCAAATCGACGACTGACTTTCCCATCGGCCAACAGGTAGAATGGCCCCTCTTTTTTTGCGCGGGCTTCCACATGTGGTTCAAGAACCTCCAGATCTACCGACTCTCCGCCCCATGGGCGATGACATCCGAACAACTTGAAGAGGCGCTCTCCAAACACGCGTTCGCAGCATGCAGCAGCCTCGACATGCAAACCGAAGGCTGGATTTCGCCGCGCGACAACGGCATGCTGGTGCACACCGTCAACCGGCAAATACTGCTGCAGCTCGGCACCGAAAGAAAACTGCTGCCGTCCACCGTGATCAACCAGGTGAGCAAGGCGCGCGCCTCCGAACTGGAAGAGCAGCAGGGCTTCAAGCCCGGCCGCAAACAGATGAAGGAACTGAAGGAGCAGGTCACCGACGAACTGCTGCCGCGCGCATTCAGCATTCGCCGCAACACCTCGGTATGGATCGACCCGGTCAATAACTGGCTGGTAGTCGATGCTTCCAGCCCGACCAAAGCCGATGAAGTATTCAAGGCGCTGCTGAAATCGATGGACCAGCTTCCCATCGGGACCCTGCGCGTGCAACTGTCCCCGGTTGGCGCGATGACTGACTGGCTCGTCGCGGATGAGGCGCCTAGCGGTTTTACCGTCGACCAGGATACCGAGCTACGCGCCACCACCGAAGGCAAGGCCACGGTGCGCTACGTGCGGCACACGCTCGAAGCGGATGACGTACGCCGCCACATTGCGGCGGGCAAGCAGTGCACACGACTCGCGATGACCTGGTCGGATCGTGTTTCGTTTGTGCTGACTGAATCGCTGACGGTAAAAAAGGTGACGGCGCTGGATGTGCTTAAGGAAAACAGCGACGGCATGACGCAGAATGATGACGAGCGGTTCGATACGGATTTCGCGCTGATGACGGGCGAGCTCAGCAAGCTGATGGGCGACCTGGTGCAGGCGTTGGGCGGGGAAGTGCCGGCGCACTGAAGGTGGTGAGAATGGAGGGGTAATCGCTGGAGGGGTAATCGCGGAGCGATCACCCCTGGACTAAAAAGTGAAAAAAAAAGACGAACCTTTCGGTTCGTCTTTCTCATTTCTGGCGGAGCGGACGGGGCTCGAACCCGCGACCCCCGGCGTGACAGGCCGGTATTCTAACCAACTGAACTACCACTCCTTAAATCTGATCAGCTGTGTGTCACCACATCTGAAGGACGCGAAGTCTACAGGAGATTTCTTTTTCTGGCTAGTGCCTTTGCAACAATCCCCGAACCTGTCCATCGACGCCGACTCAAACAGGAACAATAAGGAGGCGACATGGAAACCGGAGAGTGGAACTACGTCCACGCGGCAAAGCTGGCATTCCAGCAGATGGATCGCGATCGCCTGCGGCAAGGAGTGATGCTCGACCTGGCCGGATTTGCGCCGAAGGAAGCCCCGTACCGGATCCTGCATGAAGAGGCCGGCTTGCGATTGCGGTGCTACGCCGACGAATCGCACCAGGGACCCGCCATGCTGATCGTGCCGGCGCCGATCAAGCGGGCGTACATCTGGGACCTGGAGCCGCGGGTCAGCGTCGTCAGGCGTTTCCTGGAGCTTGGCTTCCGGGTCTATATGGCCGAATGGCTACCGGCAAAAGAAGACCAATCGGCGCACAACTTCGGGCTGACAGATTTTGCCGGCCGGCTTCTCGGGAAATGTGTCGATGCGATCGAGGCGGACTGCGGACAACGGGAAGTGATGCTTGCCGGCCATTCGCTGGGCGGCACGTTGGCAACCATCTTGTCCTGCCTGTACCCTGAGCGTGTACGCGGGTTGGTTTTGCTGGAGGCGCCACTGCACTTCCCGAAGGCTGACGGCAAACTGGGCGGTCTGGTTGCGGCTACGCGCGAAGTGAGCTCCATCGCAGAGAGTTTCGGTTATGTGCCCGGGTCGTTCCTCAACATTGCCTGCCTCGCCGCGGCGCCGTCCGAATTTTACTGGGAGCGGCTGGCGGATTTATGCGTCTGCGCATCGAACCGCGAGGCGTTCGCCACCCACATGCGGGTGGAGCGTTGGACGCATGATGAATTTCCGCTGCCGGGGCGACTGTTCACGGAAGTCGTCGAACTGCTGTACCGCAATGATTGCCTGATGCAAGGCACCCTCTGCGTCGCAGGTCGCCAGATTGGCCCGCACAATCTCGATGTGCCGCTGCTCAGCGTGGCCGATCCGCGAAGTACCATCATTCCGTCCAAGTCGGTCATCCGCTTCCATGAGGCGGCCGCAGGCGCGAACAAAAAATTACTCGTGTATGGCGGCGACATCGGCGTCGCGCTACAGCATGTCGGTGTGTTGGTCGGCACCGGCGCGCATGAGCATCTCTGGCCGGCCATTTTCGACTGGCTATCCGGGGTGGATGTGCCTGGCAGCATTTCCGAATAAAATGAATTGACATCCATCATGAACGGCGCCGCCATGATCCTCAATTCATCCAATGAACCGTCGCTGTTTCCACCGATCGAGCCGTACCGCAAAGGCATGCTGCCGGTCGATGAACTGCATACGCTGTATTGGGAGGAGTGCGGCAATCCGAACGGAGTGCCGGTATTGTTCCTGCATGGCGGGCCGGGCGGTGGGCTGTCGCCCAAACATCGGCGCTTCTTCGATCCGACGCATTACCGCATCGTATTGTTCGACCAGCGTGGCGCCGGCAAGTCGACGCCTCTCGGCGAATACCGCAATAACACCACGCAATTGCTGATCAGCGACATCGAACGCATCCGGCACATGCTCGGCATCGAACGCTGGCTGGTATTCGGCGGCTCCTGGGGTTCGACGCTGGCGCTGGCTTATGGTGAAGCGCATCCGCAGCGTTGCCTCGGCTTCGTTCTACGCGGGATATTCCTGTGTACACGCGAGGAGGTCGACTGGTTCCTCAATGGCATCCGCTGGTTCTTTCCGGAAGTGCATGCGCGGTTTGTTGAATCGATACCGGAAGAGGAGCGCGGTGACTTGTTGCGCGCATATCAGAAGCGCCTGTTCTGCGACGATCCGGCGGTCTACACCAAGGCGGCGCGCGACTGGAGCCGCTATGAAGGCAGCTGCCTGTTCCTGCGTCCCGATCCGCAAGCGATCGACGACTTCAGCACCGACACGGTGAGTCTCGGGATCGGCAGGCTGGAGGCGCATTATTTCCTGCATGACGGCTTCTTCAGCGATGACCAGCTGATCCGCAACGTCGACCGGATCCGTCATCTTCCGGCCGTCATTGTGCAAGGCCGCTATGACGTGGTATGCCCTCCATTGTCGGCATACCGTTTGCACCAGGCATGGCCGGAAGCGAAGTTCCACATCATTCCGGATGCGGGCCATGCGGGACTCGAGCCCGGCATTGCCGCGGCATTGGTGGCGGCGACCGAGCAATTCAGAACGCGCGGGGGTTTTGACTGAAGCATTCATCGCTCGAGAGACGATATGTTCCTTCCCCTTCAAGCGGAGGGCCAGGGTGGGGATGGGTTTCGTTAGATCGATAAGAAACGCATCCCTCAGCCGGGCGCCCCCATCCCGGCCTTCCCGTTGAAGGGGAAGGAGCGTAGGCATGCCAACCATCAATTCCCCGCGCCCCGTTTGTTAATCTCCGTAAGCACCGCATTCACCATCCGCCTGACATTCACCTGGATGATCGCGCTGCCGACCAGCGGTGGCACGAAGAAATCCGGCTCCATCGTTCCTGAGAAAACAATGTGTGTACCTTCGATGCCGTCCCGTGTCGTCGGGACAAGCTCCCAACGTGCGGTGTAGTTGCGCATGTCGCCGGAAATCAGCGCGACGTCGATGATGGAATGCGGCTGCTCCGTCACGCGCACCACCATATGTATCGTTTGCGAAAGAAACAGGAAGCCGGCCTCGCTGTGTTGCTCAACGATCGCTTCCGCCCCGTTGCGTGAAATCAGGATCGAGGACTGCAGGTCCGGCACGAACTCTTGCAGCCGTTCATAGTCGGTAAGCACCCGCCATGCTTGTTGTTGCCCGGCTCGCACAAAGCCAGTGGCGTTTACTTCAAACATAGGCTGCTCATTTTTCTTCAACCGTTTGACCGTCACTTCGGTGTGATGGCTTTCGTCATGTATGGCTTGAGCGGACGCAAACGGCACTGACAGCAGCGCCAGCCACAAGCAGAACAAGCGCACCATTGTTTTCACATGCGTGGGTCCTTATGTTGCTATTCGCGTATTTGAAGAGTAGGTAAAGCGTGTCAATATGCAAGCGGTGTCGCGCGGAGGCATCTGATTTTCCGCAAGGTGTGGTCCAGTGGTGCTGGTTAACTTTCTTCGGTGTCATCTCACTTTTATGAGAAGCAGAATCACGATTTTTCTGGCCGCGAGTGTCCTCGTGGGCTGCGGCACAGATCCCTCCAATCGCCAGAACGATGCAGGCGTTGCAGCATCAACGCCGCCCGCAGTGGCGCCTACGCAGGTGGAGAAGATGGAAACTACTCCCGATGCCACTTCGACTGCTTCCACGTTTGAAGGTTACAAACGTGACCTGGCGCAGCGGATCTCGCAGTCCAATTCAACCAAAGTCTACGAGGGCCGTCCGCAGGCGCTCCTGCGCTCGGTCATAGTTGTGAAGTACATCGTCGACAGTCGGGGCCACCTGGTGCGCAGTGAAATCATGCGCTCCAATCGCGACAAACAGACCGAGTCGATAGCGCTCGCAAGCCTGAAGACGTCGGCGCCGTTCCCTAAGCCGATGCCGCATCTGCTGCGCAACGGCCGTCTCGAAATATCGGAAACGTGGCTGTTCAACAACGATGGCCGATTCCAGCTACGCACCGTCGCGCAGCCCCAGATGGATCAATAAATTCCCAAATTGGGCAGGCGAGCCCTGGTCCGCTTGCCTTCCATCACACTTCCCTACGCGGCATTACGAAAATTCGACCGACCCATCCCTCTGGCGGGAGCTGCGTTACACATTCTTACATTGTCAAAATTCGTTTCGATTCAAAGAGTTATAAAAAAATTAAAGATGTTGGCCGCGCACTTTGAAAGAACTGCTGAACGAGGTCGGAGGCACTGCATCCAAGCTGCTGCATCGACGATGCTTATTTTTTAACTTAAGGAGCTACTCATGACGGTGAAATCCACACTTCAATCTTTGTCGTTTGTACTGATTGCGTCGGTGTCTTCGGTTGCACTGGCGCAAGGCACGGGCCTGAGCGCAGGCGCCGATTCAAAGACCAGCGGCAGCGCATCGAGCCCGACAGCGCAGGCAGGCAGCCCGACCGGTTCATCGGGATCTTCTCCAAGCAGCAGTGACGCTACGTCATCAGGCGCATCGGGTACATCGGGTACAGCCGGCACTTCCGGCGGTTCATCCTCCAGCCCGAGTTCGTCGGATAAAGGCAGCATGGGCGGGGCTTCCGGTGCATCGGGCACAAGCAGCCCTGGCGCAAGCTCAGGTGCTTCCGAAAAAGACAGCACATCGGGCTCGTCGTCCACAGGCGGCACTTCCGGCGCAAGCTCCGACAAAAAATCGTCGGCCACTTCGGGCGCATCGGGAACCCAATCGTCCAGCGGTGCTAGCGGCGAGGAGAAAAAGAAAACCAAAAAAGCAAAGAAAGACGCCCACAAGGAAACCACTCCAGGCGCGAGCGGCGCGAGCGACGCAACGACAACGCCATCCAAGTAATAAACAGGTTGAGCGCTGGCTGGTGATAGCAGCAAAAGGATCTGAGCGGCCTTCGGGCCGCTTTTTTTATTTCTTCGGTGTATGCTCAATTGCGCCGGGTCTTCGTCGCATGAGAAGTCCGGTCAAGTCAAAACAGCAAGCTTTACATCTGTTAAATTACCAATGTCAATTGGAATCGTCGTGATTACATCCGAATTACGCGGTTCCGGCCCGGGAAAATTTCCGCGCCTTTCAAGAAAGGGATGTCTGTTTGTTAACAAAAGGTAGGAGTATCGACATGCTGGAATCCAACATCAAAACTGTAAGAAGCGACATGAAAACCCTCGTTAAAGATGCGCAAGACCTGTTCCGCGAAGCGACCTCGAGCACCGGCGAAAGAGCGGATGAGCTCCGTCAACGTGGTTTGTTACTGCTCGATGCCGCAATGGAAAAAGCGCAGGAAGTGCAAGCTGCCGCGATGGAAACGGGCAAGGAAGTGGTGCATACCGCTGACGAATACGTGCAGAAGAACCCCTGGCAAGCGGTGGCAATTTCAACCGGTGTCGGCGTGCTCGTTGGCATGCTGCTCGCGCGGAAATAGACTGGCGCCATGGAACATCGGCAAACTGATGAAAGTCCCGGCCTGATTGCCGGCCTGGCAGGAATTGCGAAAAACTCCTTCGGTTTGCTGGTAAGCCGAATCGAACTCGCAGCACTTGAGCTTGGCGAAATTCGAACCAACGTCGCCAGGCTCATGCTTGTTTCCGCATTGGGCGTCGTCGCGGTCTGGTTTGCCGTGGCCTTCTGGACCGGGTTGGTCGTAGTCCTCGCGTGGGATAGCTGGGGATGGAAAATTCTATTGCTCATCGCCGCATTGTTCACCGCGGCCGCGGTCGGCATCTTCCTTTATGCGAAATCGATGGTCGACCGCAACAAGCTGTCGATGGCCGCCACGCTGAACGAATTGCGTAACGACCGCGACGCATTGCTTTGAAAAGGGACGGAATGCATAACGACATCGAGCAACGCAAGAAACAATTGATTGCGGAAGGTACGGCCTATCGCGCGCTGGTGGTCCAGGCAAAGAACGATGCATATGCCGGCATGCGTCCGGATTTGTTGGTGAAAGGTGCGATCGAACATGCCGCTTCGACCGTACTCGCCGCTTTCAGGAATGGGAACGTTGTGAATATGGTGGGCGATCACCTGCCTACGATATTGCCGCTTGTCGTCACCGGCATATCCGCGTTGCGGAAGCTGTCTTTGCCCAAGCCAGTCATCCGCGGGCTGTTGCTCGCGGTTGTGGCCGGCGCGGTCGGGACGCTGGTGTTCAAAAAAATGAGGGCGCGCAAACAGCCCTCTTGATCAAGTTTTACAAGATGTAACTTGTCGAACTTACACTTCCGCATCTGTGTCGAACCTCTGGTTAATTCACGCAAAGGGGAAACGTATGATGCTAAATAAAAAACAACTTACCGCAACAACACTCGGCCTGCTGGTGCTCGCCGGGTGTGCAGACATGAGTCCGGTTCAGCGCGGCACCGCGCAGGGCGCAGGTGTTGGCGCCGGTATCGGTGCTGTGCTCGGAGCCGCGACCGGCGGTGGCGGTGGACGCCGTGCCGCGACCGGTGCTGCCGTCGGTGGTGCGGCCGGCGCTGTCATTGGCAACATCTGGAGCAGCAGGATGGAACAGCAGAAGCGGCAAATGGAACAGGCTACACAGGGCACTGGCGTGCAAGTAACGCAGACTGCGGACAACCGGCTCAAGCTCGACATCCCGTCCGATATTTCTTTCGACACCAACCGCTCCGACATCAAGTCGAATTTCCGCCCGGTGCTCGACAAGTTTGCCTCCAGTCTGGTTGAGAATCCCTACACCCGGGTCACGATCGTCGGCCATACCGATAGCACCGGCAGCGACGCGGTCAACAATCCGCTCTCGATCAACCGCGCTTCGCAGACACGTGATTACCTCGCTTCGAGGGGCGTCGCATCGAACCGCTTCAACATCGACGGCCGCGGTTCACGCGAACCGATCGCATCCAACGATTCCGAAGCCAACCGTTCGCGCAATCGTCGTGTTGAAATCTATGTGGCCGAACAACAGGCCACGGCGCAGGGGCCGCAACAGCAGCAGATGCTGCAGCCGCAGAGGTGAATCGGGCAGGGAAATAAGAAAAGCCGACCTGCAGGTCGGCTTTCTTATGCGTAGCGTTGATGACGTCGGTCGATGAGACCTCAGACTGTCCCGCCTGGGCTAAGCGCCGAATCGCATCGAGAACGTCGTCCGGTGTGATTTTGCTCATGTATCTGCTCAAATTTGAGCAGATATTGAGCAGACGTATCAACTTTTGAGCAGATATTGGGCAGGTAGCGCTGCGGCGGGATTGAAGTCCTTATTTTGGATGCATGAAATGACCATACTGGAAATCAAGTTACGGCGTATCCCGATTCCCTGTAGCAACGCAGCGAACTGGGCATTTTAAGAGGTTTTGGGCCACTAGCTTATTAAACACCCGCCATAACAAAATAAGCCGACCCGCAGGTCGGCTTTTTCGTTCGCCTGCACACTACGCGACCAGCGTCTTCAATGTGCGCTGCATTTCCGGGGCGAGTTGGCCAGCTTCCTTCGCAAGGTTGATTTGCTTGGCTGTTTTTGCTACTTCGACAATGGCTTGCTCAAGCTTGTAAGCGCCTTTTGCTTGTAACCATGTCAAGACGTCAGCCAGATGCCACACAGCCGCAATGCCTTCATGGACAGGAATCGGGAAGTTCGTGGAATGGCTGATCATCAGCTTACGCATGTTCTGACGAGTCATTCCAGCTAACTCCGCGACATCCGTAAGGCCAACAAAGTCGGGCGCAGCTTCAATCAGCCTGGCTGTGGGAATGGCGCGCTTCACGTCCGCAAGCGCAGACACGAAAGCATCTACCGCACTGTTCGCGGCACGGGTGAACTCCAGTGCAATACGGCCTGGCTGACCCGTACCGATCAAGGCATCATCGCAGCCAGCGGCTCCCAGTCGCTCCACTAAATCGGTGTGGTCGCAGTCACCGTCTGAAAGTCGGTACTTGAGAGTAAAGGTGTATTCCATAGTCTTACTCCGAATTTTTCCCAAGATCGTCCTGCTTCCTGTGCGTCGTGCAGTTGTCGACGACACGCCTTAGCGCTCTTGCATGATTGCCTGGGTTTTTTGGCGTGCTCCACACGCTGGTTATGCAAAATTCGCCGCAGCGGCATTCATCATCGTCGTAGGGGCAATAAATCCGACCCCATGCGTGACTTCCGCCTACTTCTACACGCCAACCACTGTCTTCCGCATATTTAATCGCATCATCGACTTCCTTTTTTGGATGGGTAGAACGAGCCATGTTTTATCTATATCGTAGGTATGTATTGGGTGGTTGTCAACTGACAACCGACTTCGCCGCACTTTACAATCCAATTTCGCTGCCTTAGTGCCAAAAAGTCGTTAATTTCCTAGAACCGGAATCGTGCCGGAAAGTCGACCATTGCGAACTCAACCATTTTCAACAGTTGAGTAATGCGAGGGTTGCGCCTGACCTACTAGATCTGAATACTGAGAGAAATGTCGTCATAACGAACAAGTGACCGTTACGATGAACGCGTCGACGGGAAAGTTGCGGGCGAGATTCCTCGATGCGCTCGGAATGACAGAGTAACTAGCATCGACCCTGGACAATCCGTTCCTCCAAAAAAGCCGACCTGCGAGTCGATTTTTTTATGTACCCGATTAAATTCAAATCACCCTAAGAGCCACGAGACGAGTAGCCCAGGATGTCTTCTAATCGAATCATGACGTTACAGTAAAATTCTGATTCAATTCATTACGCATCGCCGTGAGACCCCGGGCTTGCGAGAGACCGTCGAGATTCGCCCGCTCACTAAATAAAAAAGCCGACCCGCAGGTCGGCTTTTTTTATTCCTGAAACCGCAATTACTTCGCAGCAGCAATCATGTAATCCACAGCAGCCTTAACTTCTTCATCCGAAGCGGAAGATCCACCCTTCGGAGGCATCATCCCGGCCTTGCCCTGGAAGCCCTTGATCGCGTGTTCATACAAAGTCGCCTGACCTTGTGCGATACGCGGAGCCCACGCGGCTTTGTCGCCAGTCTTCGGTGCGCCGGCAATTCCGGCGCCATGGCAGGCGATGCACGCGGTGTCATGAATCTTCTTACCGACATCAGCTTTAGAAGCAACTGGAGCGGCAGGTGCCGGCGCAGCAGTAGCGGGGGCAGCGGCAGCAGCTGGAGCGGCGGCAGTTTGTTCAGCAGGTGCGGAAGCAGCAGTCGGTGCACTTTGTTTCACTTCCGGCTCTTTGAATTTGGCGCCAGACTGATTCGCCATGTAGACCACGGCGCGTGCAACTTCGGCATCATCCAGATCCGGATTGCCTCCTTTTGCAGGCATCGCGCGGATACCTTTGATCGCATGCTCCACCAGTTTGTCATAGCCCTGGGCAATACGTGCTGACCAGCCCGAAGCGTCGCCAGTCTTAGGTGCGCCGGCAGCGCCGCTGTCGTGGCAGGCTGCGCAAGTGGCTTTATATACAACGTCACCAGCTTGCAGTTGCTTCGGTGCGTTCGCGTCCCTCAGCGTAAAACCTTCGTCGGCAACCGGCCTGATACGCGCCGCGACAGCTTCAGGAGACAGGCTGTTGGATCCCGCGCCAGCCGTCGGCTCGTGTGCAACATATTGCACCAGCAATACGATGACAATGATAGGTATCAGAAAACCCGCAGCGATGGCAGCAATGAGTTGCCCTGGTGTCCGGATCGCGGATTGGTGTTCGTTATGTGCGTCGCTCATTATTCCCTCAAAACTATTTTTAAACCGGTAATCGTGTACGTGTTTTCGGCAGATATTAAGCCGACAGGCAGACAGAATGCAGGGCCTAAACCCTCGCAAAACTTTCGATTATAGACGTAACCAGACGGTTTTGAAACGGAAATGCCTGTTTGGCAGGCACCCCGGGGGAGTAGGAATTCACTCTCAAACAGCGCCGCACCCCGACGAGGCGGCCAGCACCGGAATGGATAAAAAGCAGCACTATCGTTTGTCGAGAGAGGGCACGGATGAATTAAAGAAAGATTAAAGACTGATTAGACACTGCGAAAAAGCAGTTTAAGTCCTTGAAAAAAAAGAGTTTTCGTAAGACCCCCTCTCGCTCGGGAAACGACCCGCCCGCGCTCGGCGTACGAGTGTCGCCGCGCTTGAGCTACGACGGCCTCTCGCTGGACAAACGGGGTTCAACGCTCGAGCGACGCCACCCCCCAACGCGTGGAAAACGATAGCCCGCGGGGCTTCCAGACCGAAAAACAGCCCGAAACGTTGTGAAAGAAACATGAAAACCTGTTTTTTGACGCACTTCATCGCTCGAAAAACGATAATTTGCAGTGCAACACCTCGCTCGAAATACGTGAGTTTCTGGCCATCCCCCTCTACCCACGCTCGAAAAACGTGTTTCGCAGGTCCCGCGGCAACCTCCAGCTTCAAAATTGACCCTGTCAACTGCTCCGCCCACGCTGGAAAGACGATTCCCACGCGTAAAAAACGCCTGAAAGCCCCGCACAGCCTGCCCCCACGCTGGAAATACGATACTTCACACGCTCAACAAACGAGGAAACGCAGGGCGATACGTCCTGTCGCATCCAAACAACCACCGTTTTATCGACCGACCCACGCTCGAAATACGCGTCTTTTGCGGCGCATGCGATAAAAACCCCTGACCCACGCTCGATATACGTGTCGAAAACCGCCAGAAATTTCAAAGCGAAGTTCCCCGGCCACGCTCGAAATACGTGTGTCCACGCTCGAACAACGTGTGTCCACGCTCGAAAGACGAAGTCCGCCATGTTAATTTAGCGACCCGTGAACGACGCCTTACAAAAATCAACATGCCCCCGGTCCTGAAACACAAGCCGCTCAAAGACGCGCTAGCAAAAATCGAAGAAACAATCGCCAACAAGAGAAAAGGGAATCCGGGCCAGGCACAGATGGCGTTCGCTGACGGCGCGGAAGGCATTAGCCAACGCGTGATGGAAGAAGCGCTGAAGATCGTCCAGCTCCCGTTGTGGGAAAACCAGGTTCGCGGATTACCTAACCCGCTGGCGAGGTCAGCACTGTTCACGGTCGCCAGGCAAAACGAACCGCGCCAGCATCTGAAAGAACGCCCGATCACTTCCGTCAAAGGCGTCGAGATTTTCTACACCGGCGAAGAATTGCGGCAGGATGATGAAGACGTGTTTCTGAACCTGGTGCATCTCGCACGCAGCCAACCGTTGGGTCATGAAGTTTCGTTCACCGCCTACTCGATGCTGAAGTCGATGGGCTGGCCGACATCTTCACCGTCCTACGAACGACTGCGCCTGTGCATCCTCCGGCTCACAGCGAACGCGGTCGAGATCCGCTTCGATGCCGGATCCGGCAAGCGCGGTTACGGTGGAACGCTGGTGCAGGAATTCACTTTCAAGGACGAAATCGACCGGCAGTGGAAGGTCCGCCTCAATCCGAAACTGATCTCTCTCTTCGGCGCCGACGCTTACACTCAGCTTGACTGGCGCCAGCGCCTGAAGCTGCGCTCGCCGCTGGCAAAATGGCTGCACGGTTTCTACTTCACCCATCGTGAACCGTTCGGCTACAAGGTCGAAACATTGAAAGGCCTGTGCGGCTCATCGGCGCAACAGCTCTATCACTTCCGCAACGGACTCAAGAAAGCATTGGATGTATTGGTCGAGCAGGGCTTCCTGAAATCCTGGAAGATCGATCCGATGACCGATGTAGTCACGGTGATCCGCGCGACCCGGTCATTAGCGCTGGTATGAACGGGATTGCCCCTTCCCCTTCAAGGCCTTAAAGGGGAAGGCCCTGAATTGCCAAATCCATAACGCTTCTGTCGGCAATTCGTAAATAACTCAACATTCCCTCAACCCATCCCGAGAACTCCCCGGCTTTTTTGCTTATAATCAACTCCCGCCGGAATACCGCTTATCTGTCACTTGAAATTGTTGGTTGTCTGGTTGCCCGGTTCATCGGCCGAAATTTATTCGTGCTACAAGAATAAAAAACAAGCGTTTTTGCGAGACTGCCGTTTACATGCGTTTTTCTTCTACCTCACTGCATAAAACACTATGCGTGACTGCCCTGATTCCCCTATTTACTGCGTGCGCCAACCTCGCGCCGGGGATGCGGATCGACCATCAGCAGCCGGCGCAATCCGCCGAAGCGAATGTCACTCCCATCATTAAACTGATCACGCCCGACCTGATCGTTTCAGAAAAAGCATCGAGGGCCCAGTTGCCGCAGCAAGATCTCAGCGCACTGATCGGCACGCCCGTTCCCTACACCATCGGTCGTGGCGACATCCTGTCCATCCTGGTATGGGATCACCCCGAACTGAGCGTCGCCTCCATACCGGTGCAAAGCCTCGCGTCCAACGCCACCAACTTCGTCCAGACCCCGGCCGGTTTTGTAGTCGATCACAACGGCATGGTGCAGTTTCCCTTTGTCGGCCCAATCAGGCTGGCCGGACTGACCGAACTCGAAGCGCGCAACCTGCTCGCGGATAAATTAGTTCGCGTCATCAAGAAGCCCGACATCACGTTGCGCGTACAAAGCTTCCGCAGCAAACGCATCTATGTAGACGGCGAAGTCAAAACCCCCGGCAACCAGGTCATCGATGATGTCCCGATGACCCTGCTCGAAGGCCTGACCCGCGCAGGTGGTTTTATGCCGACAGCCGACCAGAGCGAGATTCACGTCAACCGCGCCGGCGCCACTTACCGCATCAACCTGCCGTCGCTGGTACAGAGAGGCATCGACCCCTCGGGCATCATGCTTACGAGTGGCGACGTAGTCCATGTGCGTGCCCGTGATGAGAACAAGATATTTGTACTCGGCGAAGTCACCACCCCGAAAGCACTGCCGATGGTCAACGGCCGCATGACGCTCAACCAGGCGCTCG
>JAQGMD010000367.1 GCA_028292565.1 Burkholderia sp.
GGTTCCGAAAGCGAAGCTCAATGCGGCCGAAGCTGCGCTGATGCTGCATGGCTGGGCTTCCACCCACCATGACGAGTACGACCAGCGTTATTACCGCACATGGATGCATGAGCTGCCGCCGATGATGCACATCAAGCGCATGACCGCGATCGATGTGCATCATGCGATCCTGCCCGAGACTGCGCCCTTGCATCCCGATCCGGAGAAGCTCCGTGCCGCAGCCTGTCCTGTGGATGGGTACGACGACTTGAAAGTGCTTGCCCCGACCGACATGGTGCTGCATAGCGCGGTTCACTTGCTGCATGACGGTGAGATGTACAACGGCCTGCGGGACCTGGTGGATCTCGACAGCCTTTTGCGCCATTTCAGTAGCTTGCCTACGTTCTGGCCTACGCTGGTCGACCGGGCCAGAGAGCTTGAGCTGACGCGTCCGCTGTACTATGCGTTGCGGTATACGTCCCGGGTGTTACATACGCCAATACCGCCAGAAGTGATGGACGCTGCCAGGATCGGTCGTCCGAATGGCGTGTTGCTGATGTTGATGGACCAATTGTTCAGTCGTGCGTTGATGCCGCATCACCCGAGCTGCGCCGATTGGTTTACCGGCCCTGCACGGCAAATGCTCTACCTTCGGGCAAATTGGTTGCGCATGCCTCCCTGGCTGCTCGCGCGCCACCTGTTTCATAAAGCTTTTCTCTCTCCGCAAGCCGAGTAACTCTTCCTCCGTCTATCGCCGCGGTTGCGCCGATGGTCGCCAGACTGTCGAAAATGACGGGCAATATTACAGTTATCGTCAGACAAAATTGGTTTTTTTGCCATTATTTTGTTGCTGTACGGCACATTCATAAAATATTTCGACAAATTTCCGTTGAGAAAAAATGAAACTATTGGTCGTTTATAGTAACCTCTAGTTACAAGTTTCGATCATACAACTGGCGCGCGTAAGCGTCGGGGAGACCAGTTATGTCACGCCCAACAAACCACTATGTGTCGAAAAGGATGTCCGTCCTTTTCTTTATAGAGGTGGTGATTTTGATGGCTTCTGTGTTTCTCGGGGCCCAATTCTTTTCACAAGGTAACTTATCGTTACTGGCACGGCTTGAGCGATTTGCGCTTCCGGCGGGTGCTTTTGCGCTCGTGCTCGCTTTCAGCATGAGCGCCCTTGGCATGTACCAACTGAGTGCGGAAGAGCGGGTCCGGGATATTTTCCTGCGCCTGACACCGTCGTTTGCACTCGGTTTTTGCATCATCAACGTCGTGCTGTATTTCCTGCCCGACCTTCAGTTCAACAAAGGCGTCCTTGCCTCAGGATTCATGTTTGCCGCGTTCGGCATTATCGTGACGAGGATCATTTATCTGAAAGCGGCCAGGTACAGGTTTCTCGAATCCAGGGTCATTTTCCTGGGTAGCGGTGCATTGGCGCAGAATTGCAGTCAACTCGCGACGAGTAACACCTCGACCCATCGCCTTGATGTCGTCGGGTTCGTTTCAGTACCAACCGAAGAATGCTGTGTACCTCCGTCCTCCGTTTTGCCCCCGGATGTCTCGCTCCTGGCCACCGCACGGAAGTACCATGCCACCGAAATTGTGGTGTCGGTGCAGAACCGTCGCGGCGGTGGTTTTCCGATTCAGCAGCTGCTCGAATGCAAATCCAATGGCATCAAGGTGACTGACTCGGCAGCGTTTTTTGAGCGCGAGGCGTGCCAGATCAGGGTGGACTCCATCCAGCCGAGCTGGCTGGTTTTCGGGAATGGTTTTGACCAGAGCGCCAGACGTATTGTTGTAAAGAGAGCCTTTGACCTGGTAGCGAGCATCGCCCTTTGCATCGTCACTCTGCCGATCATGGCGCTGACCACGTTGCTGATTTTCCTGGAAGACAAAGGGCCGATTTTTTATCAACAGGAACGCGTGGGAAAAGGCGGGCGGCTTTACAAGGTCCTCAAGTTTCGCAGCATGCAGTGCAATGCCGAGCAGAGTGGACAGCCGCAGTGGGCCGCGAAAAACGACCCACGCACAACCAGGGTAGGCGCGATCATTCGCAAAGTCCGTATCGATGAGCTTCCGCAGATACTGAACGTAGTGAAGGGCGAAATGAGTTTTGTTGGTCCTCGTCCGGAGCGGCCTTACTTTGTAAAGCAGTTATCCGAGACTGTCTCGTTTTATGACATACGTCACACAATCAAACCGGGCATCACCGGGATGGCGCAGGTGCGTTATCAGTACGGCGCATCGGTCGAAGACTCAGTGCAGAAATTGCAGTACGACCTCTACTACGTCAAGAACAACAGCTTGTATCTGGACCTGCTGATATTGCTCGACACGGTCCAGGTAGTCTTGCTTGGCAAAGGCGCCAGATGAGCCTGCGGACCTAGGCAAATGTTAACCAGTATCGCGGCACTCTCGTATATCACCGCTGCGGCGGCATTCCTTTTGCTGTCGGTGCTGCTGATGACCAGATGGCGCGGGCGGCCGCACGGGATCGGGCTCACCATTGCCTGTCTGCTCACGGCCTTCTGGGCGGTCGCAACCGCTGACCAGACCGCGCGTGGTAACCCCTTGTCGCTTGTGACAGCCCTCCTGGAACTTCTTCGTAATGCCGGCTGGTTTGCATTCCTGCTGATGCTATTGGGGCGATTCGAGCCGGCGAAGGGCGCATCCTTTTTTCGCGTCAGGACATCCGTGGCCCTGATCGGCGCATTCATGGTTTTGATGCTGCTTGCGACAATTCATACTTATCTGGGTACCGGTAATTTGCCGGCGTTGTCCGGTTTGTTAAGTCTTGCAGTGGGTCCTGTGGCACTGGCAGTGATGGGCATGCTGCTGGTGGAGCAGCTCTTCAGGAACGCAAGCGCCAAAGAGCGGTGGGGAATCAAGTTTGCCTGCATAGGCATGGGCGGCTTGTTCGCTTACGATTTTTATTTATACAGCGACGCCATGTTGTTCCGGCAAGTGAACGCAGAGCTGTGGACGGCTCGCGGAATCGTCGACGCATTGACGGTCCCGCTCATCGCCATTTCGGTGGCGCGCAGCCCGTCATGGCAACCAGCCATTTCCGTTTCGCGCCGCTTCCTGTTTCACTCCGCCGCGCTATTTGGCTCGGCAGTCTATTTGCTGACCATGGCGGCGGCCGGCTATTACCTGCGATTCTTCGGCGGAAGCTGGGGAACCATCATGCAGGTGGCATTCCTGTTCGGCGCCATTGTTTTGCTGGCGGCCGTGCTGTTCTCCGGTGCGTTCAGGTCCAGGCTGAAGGTATTCCTCAATAAGCACTTTTACCATTACAGCTACGACTCCCGGGAGG